>DAOTXB010000570.1:0-3504 GCA_034435575.1 Anaerolineae bacterium | reverse complement strand
GGACGAGTTCGACCTGCTGGAAACCCTCAATGCGCTGGTTGACTTGGCTCTCGTGGAGCGTAACGCGGGCGACCGCACAATCACGCTACACGACTTGTTGCACAGCTACACCCGCGAGAAACTCGGTGATCGCTACGTGCAGACGCATCAAGATTTTCTGGATTCGTATGGGATTGAGGAGTGGCATCAGCTTTCGCCGGATGAGCCGTATCTTTGGTGGCATATTGCGTATCATTTGGTGAACGCTTCTCACTCCCAAGCTCTGAAAGAGGCATTGCTTAGCAGTGAATTTATTAGAGCAAAATTGCACATAACGGACATAAACTCGATACTTTCTGATTTCAATTATCTGCATGTAGATGCGGATTTGGAAATCATAGAATCTGCCTTGAATATGTCTGCACATATTCTTTGGAATGACAAAACTGCGTTAGGACATCAGTTGATTGGAAGGCTGTCAAGCTACTATGCGAGAAATAATAGCATCGCTAAATTAATTGAATCCCTATCAGCATTTACTCCGATTATTGTTCCGCTTTCATTTGATACGCCCTTCCATACACATGAGCAGGCAGGCGGTGCCTTAATAAGAAGATTAGCTGGACACGCTAGAGGTATTATTAACATAGCTGAGCTTGATAACCAGAAGATATTGTCTTGGAGTGCTGATAAGACTCTTCGTCTTTGGGAAAAAGATGGTACTCCAATCACGATTTTTGAAGGACATGTAGTTTCTGTGGAACACGCCATACAATTATCAGATGGTCGTATCTTGTCTTGGGCAAATGGAAGCGACAGAGATGGTCTGTATGCTATGATGCACGCAATCGGAGAAATTATTCTATGGGAAAAAACCGGAAAAAAAATTGACACCATTTTCAAGGGTTGGATGACGGGCGATTTTGCAAGATGTATGCTGTTACCAAATAATGAAATTTTAGTGTGGAATAGTATGGTCGCGCTTATAGGCTCTCCGGGTGAATATTTGGTGACAATAAGTGAATCTAAGGGATTCTCAGATCGAATAAATTCTATTTTAGTGTTGCCTAATGGTCACTTCGTCGATTGGGGCAGAAGAGAATTAATTCGAATATGGGATAGATATGGGAATGAACTGGCGGCAATTGACCACCAATATGAAACATTATTTTCTGTTAAGGTACTTTCAAACGGCAAACTATTGACATTTGGAACAGGCAATCCACCACGGATATGGTCTGATGATGGTCAACTGGTTGCTAATCTAGAAAATGCAGAGGCACAGATACGTGACATAATTGAGATCTCTGAAGGCAGATTATTGTCTTGGGGAATACAAGGAGAAAAACCTGCAATCTATATTTGGTCGCTGACTGGTGCATTGCAAAGGGTATTGTTTACAGAGCAGTCAATTTCCCAAATGTTAGAACTGCCAAACGGCAATTGGCTATCGTGGACTGGAAGCTCAATATATTCACGAGAAAGCAGATCAAATTTTCTCCTTTGGAAAAATGGTGGTGAAACATTTGTTGAACTCAGGGGTCATACAGGAGAAGTTATTGGAGCACTTAGTTTGCCAGACCGGAATATATTGTCATGGAGTGCTGATAAGACAATGCGAACTTGGTCCGGTAATGGGGAATTATTATCAACCTTTGAAGCAAAAGATAGCTCAATTGAACAGGCAAAAGTGTTATCCTCAGGCCTAGTTCTGACTTGGGGAGGAGAACCAGTAATTGACTTATGGGATATAACCAAGAAATCGATTAGTTCTAAACGTGCTCATCAATCTGGTGTCAACAGTCCTCAGTTAACCGCTAGTGGCAAAGTCGTGACACAAAGCTCCAACATATTGAAAATATGGAAAGAAAATGGTGACTTAGTAGCGAAAATCGAAGCCATTAGCCGTGGCATAACAGATGTGTACATCTTACCAAAAGATATCATAGCTACTCGTAATCGCCACAATACCAGTTCTGAACTGTGGAACATAGATGGCAGCAAATTAGCTGAATTGGATGGTAGAACATCCTTTTTGACTAATGGAAAGATTCTATATTGGAACGATACCAATCAAATAGAAATCCTATCGGAGAGAGGAGATCATCTTACTTACTTAAATGGGCATGAAGATAAGGTCACATGGGCTTTTGAAGGTACAGATGGTTTGATTATATCTCGAAGCCTAGATAACACTATCCGACTATGGACTCTCAAAGGAGAATGTATTCATACATTCTCAGAACACAAAGACGAAATCACAGCAATTTGGCAGGATAGAGATGGTCGGCGCCAATTCTCACGAAGTCAGGATGGTGTTTTGTGTATTTGGAGTATTGAAGATGGATTGATCAATACAATAGAATTTGGTGACGAGCGGAACTTCATAGTGGAAACATTATCAAATGGAAAGTTCCTCACTCGTTCAGACCAATCTAGCGCAAAACTATATAGTCAAAACGGTGAACTCGAAAAGCAAGTAGGATCTGCGCAGAAATTTATGGAATTAAGTAATTCGAGATTCCTACTTTTCTCCGGTGGTGGGGGAGATTTCGGATTCGAGCCGATAATTACGATGTATGACTCGAGTGGCAATACAGTCAGCAGAATGAATCGCTCATGGTCCGCATGGGAACTGGCTGATGGCCGAATAATCACATATGCTCGCAGTCGAATGACTTTTCATTTATGGTCGTTTCAAGGTGAGCACGTGGCAGAATTGTCAGAAAACTTTTTAGGGTCAAAAAGGAAGATTTTTGCCTGGGCAATGGCGAATGGTTTCAATGCAATCCAACTATATCCAGATGACCCCGAGATCTATGGATTGCGTATTGGGATTCAAGAGAATGAATTATACCTTTATAAATCTAGTAATGGATCTAAAGTATCTAGTTTTTGCGGGGATGCCCCGTTTTACAGATGGAATCTGAAAGAAGAAGGTGTGCCTGTTGTGTGCAAAAACGGAACGATTGTCGTTGGGGATGTTAATGGGCGTGTGCTATTCCTGCAATTCAAAAAATAGATAATCTTAGCATTACCGAGTTGAGTGTATTCAGCCCTATTCCGAAATTGTCATGAACAACGGTCAAGATTCGCGCTACATTAATTTGGAATTACTGCATTGCAACCAAACGACTTAGAATTAGAGTAGCATCATACACACTCACCGGAGCGCGGGTAGAGCCATCCAGTACGCCGATGTAGTCCTGTGTCGTTTTGACATCCGCGTGACCGAGATTCTGCCGGATGACCTCCGTCGGGATGCCTGCCAAGAACAGGTTGCGGGCATAGCTGCGGCGCAAGTCATGGGGTGTGACGGTTGTCGGTGTGCCATCAATCGAGATCGGGTAACGCTTTAGCATCCGCTGGACACTGCGCGTGGTCATGCGATTGCACGTCGTCCGCTGGTCAAGCATGTCACTGCGACTGTCAGTAATCTCTTTGTAAAGTGATTTGTCTCTCGCACACCGCCGACGCGGCGATCATACGATGCGGGACCCCTCCCCATCAAACACCATCGGACGG
>DAOTXB010000569.1:0-20983 GCA_034435575.1 Anaerolineae bacterium | reverse complement strand
AATAACAGTATGATAAGCGCCAACAGCAGTACAAAACGGAAAATTTTCGTCATGATGTTCCTTTTATCGACTTGTGCGCGTGGGATGCGATTGTCCACAGGAGGAAGGAGAAATCAGCAATTTGTGGGCACGCCTCACACAATAGCAGTGCAAGTCGCAAATCGTATTATTAATTTAGCATCTATATTATAGCAGGATGAGTGCGAAAATAGCGTTGATTTTCTGAATTTTTGGTAAATGTATGATTGGGGATTTGTTATGAGAGAACAATGATCATTGGTGTGCGTGATTATTCAGGAGAAATCAGTTTAGGTGTCATTTGAGAATCATGACATTATTCCATTGCAACTTGTTCCAAATATTGTCACATTGGGGGGGAGGGGAAAAGGCAGGGTTTCTCAATCTGCTACGAAATTTGTCCTACAATGAAGCTATACATTAAGGTGGCAAGTCACAATGGAACTCACACAACAAAAGCAAGTAAAAGGTTACGCACTCGTAGAACGGATAGGCGCTGGCGGATTCGGCGCGGTTTATCGTGCAAAACAGTCCACAGTTGATCGTGAAGTCGCAATCAAGATTATTCTTCCTAGCTATGCCAATAACCCTGATTTTATTCGACGCTTTGAATCGGAAGCACACACTATTGCACGTCTAGAGCATCCACACATTACGCCATTGATTGATTACTGGCGTGATCCTGATGGTGCCTATCTTGTGATGCGTTTTTTGCGTGGCGGCAGTGTGCGTGATGCACTCGAAAAAGGAGCGTATGAGTTACAATCCATCAATCAAACATTATCTCAAGTCACATCCGCGCTTGATTTCGCCCATCGTAACAATATTATCCATAGAGACATCAAACCTGAAAATATATTACTAGACGAAGACGGCAACGCTTATTTAGCTGATTTTGGCATCGCAAAAGACCTTGAAAACAACGCTCAGGCACTCACTGACCCTGATGGCGTAATCGGGTCATTAGATTATATCTCGCCGGAACAAGCGCGTAGTGAACCGGTGACTGCCCGCACCGATATTTATAGTCTGGGTGTGACGCTCTATGAAATGGTTACCGGCGAGCATCCATTTATACGAGCATCATCAGTAGAGCGTTTATACAAGCATATTAATGAACCATTACCTGACATCGTTTCTTTACCAGATAATTTGTGCCGTGCTGTGAACGATGTTGTACAGAAAGCCACCGCAAAAGACCCTGATAATCGGTATCCTGATGCATTGGCATTCGCGCAGGCTTTTCAGGAAGCCATCGGGCAAACGCAACAAGAGGAACTCAGCGTCATCGAACAACTCACGATGCGCGAAAATGAAATTCTCGCCATGATCGCTGAAGGCAAGAGCAATCGTGAGATTGCAGACGATTCATTTGTGACTGTCGGGACGGTAAAGTGGCACATCCGGCAAATTTACAGAAAGCTCGGTGTCCGCAATCGAGTACAGGCAATCGTGCGTGCACGTGAATTAAACTTGATAGTCACCGGCGATACGACACAGATTCCTCCCCCAACATCGACAGGAACAATTGTATCGGTTGCGTTGCCGGAACCAGAAAACCCCTATAAAGGTCTGCGGGCATTCCAGGCGGCGGACTCACGGGATTTCTTCGGACGCGAAAAACTCATCGAGAAACTTCTAACCTCATTACAGGCGAAACATGATCATCAGCGTTTTCTCGCTGTCGTTGGTCCGTCAGGAAGCGGTAAATCAAGCCTTGTGAAAGCAGGGTTGATCCCCGCCATTTGGAAAGGCAAAATCCCGAACTCTGAAAAGTGGTATGTTGTCGATATGATCCCCGGCAAGCGTCCACTTGACAAGCTTGAAATCGCGCTAATGCGTGTTTCTGCAGACCAATCACAAAACCTGCGTGAACAGCTTGAACGTGATGAGTTTGGTCTTGTGCGCGTTGCAGATCTCATCCTGCCTGATGATGACACTGAACTTGTGATTGTTATTGATCAATTTGAAGAAGTATTTACGCTCAATGAGGATGAAAAAGCCCGTCAGCATTTCTTAGATCTTGTCCGTACCGCAGTCGTAGAGCCACGTAGTCGTCTTCGTGTGATTGTCACCTTACGTGCAGACTTTTATGATCGTCCACTGATGTATCCAGAATTTGGTGAATTGCTCCGCAATCGGATGGAAACGATCATGCCTTTAGGCACTGCCAGTCTGGAACGCGCAATCCGCGGACCAGTCGAACGCTTGGCGGTGACGTATGAGCAAGGTCTGGTGGAAAAAATCATCACAGACATGAAGTATCAGGCAGGGGCATTACCACTGTTGCAATATGCGTTGACTGAACTTTTTGACCAGCGAGAAAGCCGGATTATCACCCACGATGTTTATCAGAAAATTGGCGGGGCAGTTGGGGCACTAGCGAATCGTGCGGACGAAATCTACAACGATCTCAATGACGAGAGCAAGCAATTAACACGGCAAATGCTTATGCGCCTTGTCACCCTGGGCGAAGGTGTTGAGGACACACGCCGACGCGTTACTCATAGTGAATTGCTCTCAATAGCAGATCACAGCGAAGCGATGGAAGAAATTATCGAACTTTTCGCTGACTATCGTCTACTTTCACTCGATCATGACTCCCAAACACGCCAGCCTACTGTAGAAGTGGCGCATGAAGCCATTTTACGTGAATGGGAGCTGTTGCATGGGTGGATTAACGAGAGCAGAACAGAGTTAAGGCTACAACGTCAGCTCATAGGCTGGGTTGATGATTGGAATAGTGCGAACAAAGAGACAAGTTATCTCCTTAGTGGTGCACGGCTTGACCAGTTCGAAGCGTGGGCAAAAGCTACAACTGTGGCGTTAACAGTCGATGAAAAGCACTTTCTGGATGCCAGCATAAAGGCACGTAATGAACGTAATATTCGTGAGCAAGCACGCCAGCAACGGGAGCAAACACTGGAACAGCGCTCCCAACAACGGATGCGTTATCTGGTTGCGGCACTGTCAGTGCTGTTGATTATCGTGGCGATCTTTGCAATCTTCGCGATAGACCGTCAACAACGAATCAGTGATAGCCTCACCATCGTTCAGCGTGAATCTGATGTTAATCGTAGCTTGGTGTTAGCCAATGACGCGATTGAAGCCTTTGAACTTGGTGAAACTGACCTTGCCCTACAAATCGCACTAGAGGCGGTTAATTTGCCGGATACTCCCGCCGCATCTGTACGTGCATTGGGCAGGGTCGCTCAGGGTATTGGCACCCGTTTTCTCCTCAGTGGTCATTCCAATGCAGTGCGAGACATCGCCATCAGCCCGGACAATCGATTTGTCGCGTCAGGTAGTTGCACGACACTGGTTGATGAAATTTGTGAATCGGGTGAACTTATCCTCTGGAATTTGCAAGATGGAAGTGAACTGTGGCGTGTGGACGATAACACTTATTCGGGTTGGATAACTGGTTTGGCGTTTAGTCCGGCATCTGACACCATCGTAGCGAGTTCAGCAGAAGGGAGCATCATGCTTTGGAACGTAGATGATGGCACGGTTACCCAACAATTTACCGGACAAGACACACCGATCTACACGTTAGATTATCATCCAACAGAAGCGCAAATTGTAACTGCTGGCGAAAATGGTCAACTCCTGCTTTGGGATGTGGAAACAGGCGACATTATTCAAACATTTGAAGGGCATACGGATGCCGTCAATGATGTCAGGTTCAGCGCGGATGGTAGCGAAATACTCTCCGGTTCAGACGATTTCACCGTCCGGCTGTGGGATACGGCGACGGCTGAGCAAACGCAGGTCTATGAACAGAACTCTGATGTTCAACTAGGGTTTGAGTTTGTCGAATTTGACGCGCAAAACAACGCAATCTTCGCCACACACACACAGAACTACACATGGGATAAGGAAACAGCAGAGGTTATTCGTGTAGAAATACACTCTTTGCGTATCAGTGGTTTGACTGTGGCACAGGATGGCACGATGTTTCAGGGATTAGGACATTTCCTTCGCTGGGCGAACCCAACTATTGACAGTACCAACGTTGTCGGGCAACGAGTATACGATCACCATGCAGATGTATTGACAGTCGCGATGTCAAATGATGATCGCCTGTTAGTATCAGGTGCGGTTGACGGTGAAATTCGGGTATGGAATTGGACTGCACAATTAAACCAACGCATTAACGTAGTTTCCCCACCCGCAAGTGTGTCGCGCCTCCGCTTAAGCCCTGACGAAAATTCGCTATTAATCGGTGCATTTGACACGAATAGTGCCTATATGTATGACTTAGACAGCCAAACGATTTCCCATCAATTCGAAGACGAGTATCCAATTTCGTGGGCGCTTGAATATAGCCCAAACGGGCGTTATGCGGCAGTTGGTTCTATCAATTTCTTTCAAAACGATATGGACACAACCCTCGCGCTATGGAATGTGGACAGTGGCGAACTTGTTCGTACCTTTGATGGTCACCAGATACGTGTTAGTGACTTCAGCTTCTCGCCAGATGGTCGCTATCTGCTGAGTAGTAGTCAGAATTTTGCGGGAGCAGGGGAATTACTTTTGTGGGATGTCGAAACGGGTGAACTCGTGCGTGCATTCGATAACACCGACCCTCTCGGCAATGTCGAGATTTCCAGCGACGGCAGTTTCGCGATGACCACATCCTACTTTTTGAGCTACATGGCATTGTGGGATATGGAAACGGGTGAGCGATTACAACGCCTTGACTTTGACATAGACGCGCCCATTGAATTCTCACGCCTCGGTGTTACATCTGATATTGCGCTTATCGGGTTCGATAATGGCGAAATGCTTGAGGTTGACCTTGAAACCTTTGAGATTCTCCGTAGTTTTGATGGGCACACCGGCACAATCTGGGATATTGCCCTGAGCAGTGATGGTGCCGTGATGGCATCCGGTCAGGCAGATGGTATCGTCATCATCTGGGATTACAAGACTGGACGCGAAATTGGAAGAATCCAACATCCTGGGGGCTTCTTCGTCAATCTTGTGTTTGGACCCGGTGATGAAACGCTATTTACAAGTGCCTATCTTGGTGATGTGCTGGAATGGAACTTAAGCAATCAATCCACCGAATCGTTGATTACATGGGTGGAGGAAAATCGCTATGTCCGAGATTTCACCTGCCAAGAGCGTATCGAATATCAGATTGAGCCACTGTGTCAAGCGGGCTCATTATCACAGTAATGCATGTTCTTATGTGCTAAATGCACATTTAACGGGTGGGGGCATATGATGACGATATATATGTTCCCACAAAACCCAACGCGCATAGTTCGTCAATAAAAAGCAAGACACCGGTGTCTCTTAAGTTCGATACTTTCTGAATTAAGGAGACAGTAATGTTTAACAAAAGTAAAGTTTATACAATTTTCTGGGTGCTGTGCCTATTGCTGATGCTTGTTTTAAGCGGCACTGCGCTTGCACAGGATACAAGCCAGCCTGAACCGATTGGTTTGCGCGGGGATGCGCCAACATACGCGCTTCATGGACCTTATTGGATCGGCGCACGTGACAACATCGAGATTGAAAGTGGTGACCGTCCACTCGTCGGCACGATCTGGTATCCTGCCATGAATCCTGAAGGCGAAGAGTACGACATGGCGTATAGTTCACAAGCAGAAGACCTCGTTGGTCCTGAGTGGAATACGCTCTATGGGCGAGCATTACCTGATGCCATGCCAAATGCTTCGAGCGGACCGTATCCTTTGATTGTATTTTCACACGGCTGGAGCATTTCACGCTCTACCACCAGTTATCTGATGGAACACCTTGCCTCCTACGGTTTTGTGGTGATGGCGGTTAATCACCCGGGTGGCACATTCCGCGATCAGATAATGCTTGGCTTCGGGTCACCGGAGTTAGAGGCAAATATCCCGATGAGTTTTGTTCAGTGGGTACTTGACGATATGAGCATCATTGAGTTTGCGGCTGAACTAAATGACACCGAGGGCGATTTTAATGGATTGATTGACCTCGAACGGATCGGCGCGGCAGGGTATTCATTTGGTGGCAATGTCGCATTTCAGTTGGCAGGTGCTCACTACAATCTCGGTATGGTTGGCGAACTCTGTGCTGAACATACCAATGCGCCGGAGGCTTGTAACTTGCCCGATATCGAATCTGATCTGTTGACGTTAGCCGGCGTGGAACAAATAGAAGGCAATATGTGGTCAGTGGTTGATGATCCCGTAGTTGATGCGGTTGTTGGCTTAGCCCCCGGCTCGATGATCCCGTTTGGTGCTGAAGGCTTGGCAATGGTTGATGTACCGGCGCTCATCATCAGCGGATCAATTGATAATCTTGTTCCACCGGCGCTTACGCAACTTACCTATGACTCAATCAGCAGTGATACAAAATCCTTGGTCTGGTTAGAAAACGCGGGACACTTTGTATTTATGGATTGTGACTGGCAAACGGACGCATTTATAATGATGTGTGCAGATCGTGTTTGGGATCGAAACCGTGCGTATGATCTGGTTAATCACTTTTCAACGGCGCTCTTCTTGAGTGCGCTATATGACGATATGGATGCCCGTGATGCATTGCAATCAGTTCAAATTCCCGGTGTTAACTATGAAACTGTAATCGGCAACTGAAACACGCTACAGCCCTGTAATTTACATCGTATCTTTCTTCTGCAATGGGATGCTCTAGTTTACATCAGAGCATCCTGTGTCAAATACGCAGTCTCGATTCTCAAGGATATGGGTACTGCATACAAGAACAGTTGATAATTCGCATGGAAGTATTCACAGATAAGTGTCTGATCCCACACCGTATTGGGCGTTCTCACTTTACTCTATTCTATTTACCTCAGAAATTGCTCTGGAAGATACGCTTTTTGCAGGGGGATGATTGTATTCAGTAAGTTATCAGCCAGAGATAGCGAGAGTACAAGCGGGTTTGATGCAAGCGCGCGGGTAAGGTCTTGTCGTGTACCATTCCAGATTGCGTCCGCCGCCACCCATTGGTATTCCGCAAGCATATGAAGTAATCCAGCACATTCAGACGGTAAGTGATCTTGCACCAAAGGTGTTGTAGACCCAGCATTTTCTAATCGTGCGGGGACTTCAACGATCCGATCTCCACTAAAATTTGGAATAGCATGGCGATTTTGGATGTTGAGCGTGTGGATACTTGCATTGTGCGTGACTAACCCTTGCATAACCTCGACTGCCATATCACCGAATATTGATCCACCACGTACATGACTCAATTTAGGAACATCGGCATTAATCTGCTCGGTAAAATGTTGATAGTAGCCCGGTATATCATCTAAGATGATCTGTGCGCGGGTTTTGGGGCTGGCTTTAGCCTCTGCAAGAGTCTCTTCTCGATAATAATAATACTGTAAATAGCTGTTGGGCAGACGATTAAATTCGCGGGTTAATCTAAATTGTCGCTTGACCCGTTCACTAACATCCTCATGTGCCATGACCTTATCAAAATGACGCATCATGATCGTAACACCGTCTTCACCATCAATTGTGAAGCGAGTGCTCCACGTTGCATGGTTAAGTCCGATTGATTCTAGGTGTACCTGTTGTGGTGCAAGGTCAAGCGCGTGCAATATTTTGTGCTGATCGTCATTTGTTTGATCACAAATACTGATGCACGGTACATCGCTAAAGTGTGTGACGGCTTCGGCGACAATTTGTGTGGGATTCGTATAATTCACCAACACGGCATTCGGCGCAAATTGCTCAATATCTGCAAGAATACGCTTGATAACCGGCAAGGTACGCATGGCGAAGAAAAAGCCACCAGGACCGATAGTTTCCTGACCAATAACGTCATATTGCAGGGGAATTGCCTCGTCCTGATACCGTGCTTGGAAGCCCCCTTGCCGGAATGTCGTCAACACGTAATTCGCACCACTAATCGCGGATTGTTGGGTTTCGTGACGGGTGATGGTGAGATCAACCCTCGCGGCGGCGACCATTTTCAGGCTTAAGCGATAGACGATGTCTAACTCATCAAGTGCAATGTCCATAAGTGCTAATTCCGCACCAGCGAAGGCATCGCCATGTTGGATAAATGCGTTAATCAGACCCGGTGCATAAGCGCTACCACCACCAATGATTGCAATTTTCACAGCCATTTTTTTACCTCCTCCAATGTAGGTGTACCGGTTGCCCCTCCGATTGCTGTTGTAGTCAATGCACCGCAAATCGCACCGAATCGCATACTGTCCTGTAGCGTATAATCATGCGTCATCGCATAGAGAAATCCAGCATCAAAGGCATCACCTGCCCCCGTTGTATCAATGGGCGTGACGGACAGCGCAGGTGCGTTTATGTGTAAAGTTTTGCTTTTCGCGGATGCACCCTCTGCCCCATTTTTCATGATAACTGTGCCTCGTGACATTTTATTGGCGGTGCGTTCCAATGCCTTGTCAGCATCCTGTTCGTTCATCATAAAACATAACTCGGATCGACTCGGCAAGAAAAAATCAAGGTCGACCATCATATTGTGCAAGCGCGAGTCTCGTAATGCGTTTTCGTCCCAGCCGGGGTCTAATGATATGGTTGCACCTGCATCATGCACTATCTGACACGCATCAGGCATATCAAATGCACCGAGAAAACTGCCGATATGTACGTGTTTTGTTGGATGCTCGCGCAGAATCATGGCTAAATCTACGATTGTATCCGGTCTTTCAAAGCGCGTGATGAACGCACGATCTTCTGGAAAGGACAACGCAACCGTGAGTTGTGTCAATGCGCGTGGATGCTCACGTACAAAAGTGCGGTCTATGCTGAAATCATCAAGCAATTGCCCGACCACACGACTAAGCGGGTCGTTACCAATATCCGCTATCAAACCAACTTTTGCGCCTAATTTCTGTAACCCCGCGGCGACGATTGCACTACCGCCAATAGTCATCGTAAAATTGTTCGCGAAAATCTCCCTGCCAAGTTCGGGCATTTCTGGCATTTCAGTGAAGATCAAATCACAGAATAACGGTCCATACACCAGCACGTCATATGTCATAATGTCACATCAGCTTTCAATTGGCGGAGCGCCCGCGCATAAAATGGCGAACTAACCGGACCATCCAATAAGGGATCATCGGTCTGTTGCATCCATGAAAGCAAACGGTGTCGTAAATCATTTTCAATGCTGGCATAGTCAGGATTTCCAGCACAATTCTGTAGCTCGTTCGGGTCATTTTGTAGATCATATAATTCGAACGGTGTACGCTCTACAGTGAGCGCATCTATCATTTGCGGATAGATGGGACTATGCATAATATCTGCTGGCACATTGATGATGTCAACTTCTGCATTCCAGATCAATTTATGATGCTTAGTGCGGATCATACGCTGTGGTTCATAATCTGTATGAAAGGTTTTTTCAGCGAAAATGGCATCTCTCACAGTATCTTTTTCTTCGCCTTTTAACACTTTGTAGTGGCTTTTGCCCTGTAAGGTTTGTGGAATTGGAAGTTGAAGCCCTTCAAGGATTGTCGGGACGAGATCAACATTGCTGATAAGCTGATTGAACGTATGCCCGCCTTCAATTTGTAGCGGTGGAGCAAACATCACCAGCGCCGTTTCTATCCCCGGATCATACATGGTGCATTTGGCACGCGGCATGGCTAATCCATGATCGGTGGTAAATATGATCCACGTATCCTGCAATAAATCTTGCTGACGCAATGTGGTTATAATAGCGCCAACCGCTATATCCATCTGCTTAATCATCCCCTGTAATTCGCTGAATTCTTCACGAGCTTCCGGAGTATCTGGGATATACGAGGGTAATGCTATTCCTTTTGTATCATCCGGTGGCGCAACCCTAAAACCACCCTCTGCATCTCGGTGTGGCTCAAAAAAGCCGATGTTGAGAAAAAATGGGCGTTCGTGCGCGCCTTGCAAAAACTCAACCGCACTTTTCGCTATCTCTGGCGCTAAGTAACCGGATAGCACCTGATTAAATCCCAAAGATTTAACCGATTCCTCGTGCGAATCTGTGACATGCTGGATACCGATGTGAGCAGTTTCATAACCGGCATCTTGTAAATACTTTGCCAGATAAACTTCATCGTCATGCAAACGCCAGCTAAATGGGTCATGTGCCAGACCAAGCATGCCATTATTATGTGGATAGCGTCCGGTATAGAGTGATGCTCTGCTGGGGCTACATTGCGGAGCAGTGCAAAAACTATTCTCGAAGCGCACACCGTCTTTTGCCAGTTGATCAATATTGTTGGACGAAACGGTTGACTTGCCATAACAGCCTAAATGTTGTCCAAGGTCATGGCAGTCAATCAATAGAAGGTTTGTCATAACTACCCTTTCACTGCACCTGCTGTTAAGCCCTCGACAATGCGATTCTGGAAGATCAATACAAGTATCACTAACGGAATGGTTACGACCATTGCCGCCGCCATAATTTCTGCAATCGGCTCCTGCTCAGAAAATTGTCCTGAAAATTGTGCGATGACCACAGGAACTGTCTGTGCGGATGGATTAGTTGCGGTGAAATTGAGCGCAAACAGATATTCATTCCATGATGTGACAAATGCCAGCAATCCGGTTGTAACCAGCGCGGGCGCAGTGAGGGGCAATAAGATCAAGCGAAAAGTTTGGAAGGGTGTTGCACCATCCACGATTGCGGCTTGTTCAATTTCCGCGGGCAATCCACGAAAGAAACTGGTCAATACCCAGACTGTAAACGGTAGCGTAAATACCGGATACGTCTCAATAAGCGAAAATGGTGTGCCGAAGACACCCAGTTGCCGGACAATGGTGTACAAACCGGAGAGAATTGAAATTGCAGGGAACATCGTCATCGACAACACAAGGTATAGCAAGATGACGCGCCCACGAAACCGTAAACGTCCCAGTGCATACGCGGCGAATGCCCCAACCACTAACGATAACACTGAGGTCGCGCCAGAAACCAACGCTGAGTTACGCAACGATTCTAAAAATCGATTGTCCCTGAATACATACTCGTAGTTTTCGACAGATGGGCTACGCGGAATATAGGTTGCCGTCTGGAACATTTCCGATTCTTCTTTGAAAGAAGTCATGAACGCCCAATAGAACGGAAACAACGCATATAATGCGATAAAGCCAACCGCCAGATAAAGTGTCAGTGTACGTAAAAATTGGATGGTCTGTTTACGATCAATCGTCATTAATCTGTCTCCACACTGAGCATACGTACGTAAATGAAGGCGAAAATAGAGATAATTATGAAGATGATAACGCTGACAGCAGATGCGTAACCATCTAACTGATTACTCACAAGTGTTTCATAATTATAGGTCGCCATAGATAGTTGTTGTCTTCCGAATAGTACATTGAACAGATCGAACACGCGCAAGGCATCTAATGTGCGGAACACGAGCGCTACAGCAATTGCAGGGCGCAGTAATGGCAATGTGATCGAAAAGAAGCGTCGTACAGGGTTCGCACCATCGACAGCCGCCGCCTCATATAAATCTTTGGGGATGACCTGTAAGCCCGCTAACAGGATCAATGCCATAAACGGCGCTGTTTTCCAGACATCAACGATGATGGCGGTAGGTAACTGTAACGATGCCTCTGATAGCCATGCCATTGGTGCGTCAATGATGCTCAAATCCATGAATATCTTGTTGACGATACCCGCGCTGGTATCTTTTAGCATTAATTCCCACAATCGTGCTGAAATTACGGTAGGTATTGCCCAGGGAATGAGCATCACCGCGCGCATGAGTGGTCTACCTTTAAAATTGGAATTTACAATCAGCGCCATAAATAAACCAATTAGCAACTCTAAGGAAACCGAGACAACTGTAAATACAAGCGTTGTCCATACGCCTTCGATAAAATCATCATCGCGCCCACTAATGGCAACTGATCGATCACCGTCAAATGGCACACCAATATTCCATACGGTACGATACCCACCTTGCAGTAATTCACGGTCA
Organism: Anaerolineae bacterium; assembly: GCA_034435575.1. GTDB lineage: Bacteria > Chloroflexota > Anaerolineae > Aggregatilineales > Phototrophicaceae > JAVJSU01. The sequence goes on along the minus strand of DAOTXB010000569.1, from coordinate 9,039 downwards.
ATCGATTCCCAGCGCACCGAACCATTATCACGGACGGAACACCCACCCGTATCGTCATCGGTTCGACAGGGTACAATGTCTAAACGCATCCCGAGTAACTGTGCATAATTATCCAATCCGACGAATTGAGGAACCTCCGAACTGGCGAAGCGTTTATCGGTCAAGCTACGAATAAATGTTTGTTCTAAGGGGCGCGCCGCAACAAGAATGACGATGGTTAAGGTCGGGATAAGTAGATTCCATGCGAGCCGTGTTTCTCGTGCGATGAGTTTATCATCGTCAACGAAGTTACGAGAGATATTTGCCCCCAACCATGCCCACATGCCACCGGTTACGATCATCCCGCCAAACAAAGGTAAAAAGCGCCCAATCAGCGTCCCTGTGGAGATCACCTCTCCATCATTGCTCGCCTGTATTGTTCTGAATAGGGTGAACAGGATCATCATGCCAAAGCCAATGGATAGCCATAAGAGCACAATCCGTGACCAATGTGCGATGGTACTACTTGCCGAACGAAGCCGATACCCCATCACAATCAGAAATCCGCTAATATAAGCGAGAAGTAGTGGTACGATTAACCCGAAGCGCTCTAAGAATGCTAATATGATTGATGGTCTGGTCGTATCATCACCCGTCGCCTCCCAATTGAGCGCAATCTGGATAGCGGGGTCATCTTGAATCGTGAGTAACTGTAATATAATCGCCCCGACACCGAGTAGGATCATCAGGACACTAATGAATTGAATAGTTATCGGTAGAGGCGCTCGTGATGGAGCGTTGCCAAAGTTATCGGCGGTAGGTGTGTTCATGGCATCTCCAAACAATATTATTCCGGTGGGTTTTGTAATTGTCGTTCAAAATAAGTGTACTCAATCGCCTTAAATTTGGCGTATTCGGAGATAATAGAAGGTCACTAAACTGATTTTGTCAAATTTTAGTTTTAGATAGATTGGTCTATCTCGAATTAATTGTGTAGAGATGGAGGAGTGACTTGCACCCCTCCAAATTTACTACTGAGTCTAACTAGATAGCAGGTTTACTCTTCAAACAATGCTATCAGATCAAGTTCGAGCAGTTCTAGTGCCACATCAGCATCTTCTTCACCCGTCAAAATTGAATGCACCGCTTCAAAGTACAGTGTAGAAACCGCATTGTACTGGTCGCGTGCAAAATTGGAGGGGCGAGCTGTAGTGATTTCTACAATGTCTGGACTTGCGAAAGGCATTGCTTCCTGAATGTCAGGATCATCATAGAGTTCGAGTGCGGCTGGCGGTGATGACGTGTCGATGGAATAGAATTTTTGATTCTCAACACTGGTCATATAGACTGCGAAAGCGGCGGCGGCATCAGGATTTTCTGAATACTGTGAAACCCCAATGTGCCATCCACCCAATGCAGAAGCACCGGTACCTGATGAGCCTGCTGGCAATGGTGCGACATCGAAGCCTGGAATATCTTCGCTCTCGCCACTACTGACATAGGCATAGGGCCAATTACGCATAAATGCCGCATTACCAGCATGCCATACGCCACGGGCATCTTCTTCTGCATAGCTCACAACACCTGGAGGGCTGATTGTGTCTACCCAACTGGCGGCACGTTCATAAGCGGCGATTGATGCATCAGAAGTAACGAGGATTTCGCCATCAGCTGTCAGGAAATTATCCCCTGTTTCTGAAACATGCCATTCTAGTGCATTGGTGGTAAGACCTTCATAGGCATTACCCTGCCATACAAAACCCCAGAATTCATCATTACCGGCTTCGCGTTCACCAGCCTGGATGGTTGCCGCCATTTCTTCTAGTTCTTCCCATGTAGTCGGTGGTGCATCATACCCATACGCTTCGAGCAGGTCGGTGCGATAGTACAGCATACCGAAACCGATGCGTAAAGGCAGTGCAACCAGACGATCATCGATGGTGTCATTGGCGATCAATGCAGGTAATTGTGCATCAATTTGTTCCTGAGACACATACGGTGTCATGTCAACCAGATGTTCAGAAAGTTGCCCGGGCCAGATTACATCAACACGAATAACGTCTAGGTCGCTACTTTCCGCTTCAAACGCGGTCAGATAAAAAGCGAGCAGATCGGTTACACTGGCGGCACCCTGATTAAGCTCAACCGTGATATTCGGGCATAACTCCTGGAAACGCTCGATTGTGGCGGCTTCTGCTTCAGGATGAGTCCCGACTGGATCACCAAAGTAGTTAATGGTGACTTCTTCATCTGTCCCACAGTCAAATTCTTCCTGTGCGGTGATGCCAATAGAAGGCACCACAAACAGTGCAATTAGCACTAAAACAAGTAATTTACGCATTCTTGAAAATACCTTTCTCTATTTATGAAATACGATTGTTGGTGAATATGAATTGTCGATTGTCGAATAGTCCCTCCCTTCTAAAAGTTTGACAATTTCCGATACTTAACCCGATCCAATTTTAATCGAATTGGGGTATCTTTAATTATTCTGGTGCGCCATCCACCCATATGGGAGAACTCCACGCCCACTGATTGTTGCGCTGGCGCACACGAACGTAATACCAATCCCGTTGCGATGTCTGGTTATGATGGGTGAAGGTAAAATGATGATGGTATTCCGAATGAGGGATTGCACGATGAAAACAGATCGCTGGTGAGACAAACCCACCGGTATAAAAGGTGCGTGTGCCAGTCATCAGATCACCCAATGTGATCATGTAATCTTCGCCGTTGACTGTCGCTCTAAGGCGTGTATCTGCTGTGCCATCAATCGTCAGGCATAAGCCTTCGGTAGATGATGTGTGGAGTGATCGATTTTTATGGGTGCGCGTGTGCAAATGTACATAATTATCGCCCGTGTAATCTAATCTTGAATAGGCGAAATCGTCTTCTTCTGATAATTCATCAGTCGGACCATGACCACGCAAACGCGGTTCTACATCACAAAGATTGCCATTTTCCAGTTCTAATGTCACATCCCAATGAAACGGGCGCGTTTGCTCCGCCCAACCAAACTCAACATAGACCTTATAGGGTGCGCTATCATCAAGTTCTGGTAAGATGCTCTCTCGATGAATAATCCGATTATTGTGTAAGATGTCAATGTAATCAATTGAGTCGCTGGCGAGCACATCAATTTCAATGTGGCGTTCTGAGTTGTTCTGCGTTATTGCACCCAATGGGGCATTATTTAGCGCAAAAGCGAGTTCAATCCTATCTCCTGTAAGGGCATAGGTACGGCGTTGTTTAATCGCTTCCCAGATGCTTTCGCGTGACAATGAGTCCGCCCACACCCCTAATCGTCCATAGCCATAGCTACCAGGGAAGGCGTTGTGATGATCGGTTGAACCAATCACGCCAAAAACATGCCCTTTCGCCCACCCGTGTTGGGCGGTGCTATGCTCATGACGCGGTCCCATTGAATGCAGATAAGGGTAAGGTCCCTCACTGCTCTCCGAAAGACCATGAAAAGAGAATATTTCAACCACAGAAGATCGGTCGCTTAAAAAGGCATCCCAATTAATCCCACGCGAGCCTTGCTTATAGCCGATATGATGTGGAATTAACAGCGCCGGTGTTTTTAAATCACGGATCATCTGACGCAATGTTGCTATGTCTGGTGCATCAAGAATCGGTGTATCCACGATGGATGATGTGCTATTTGATTTGTAGTACACACAATAATCCCCGTATTCAATTGAATGCCACTCAAAACTAGGCAATGTGACAAACTTCTCAGGGTAATTATGAGCATTTATGGTCGTGAGGTAATCTTGCCAGCTGGCTTTTGCCCGTAGGAATCCATCTTCATGATAATCAATAAGATACGTAAGTTCAGGGTCATCGCGTGGAATATCTGGCCAAACAGCATGGACGGTAACGCTACAGAAATCGAGTTGTAGACGCGCATTGTACAGCGCATCCTCTAAAGAACCATGTCCATAGCTTAAATTACAGTGATTGTGCAAATCACCAAAAAAGGCTGAAAGACCATGATAAGCTGAATCTGTAAGTGGCATTTAAATATGACCGTTTTTATTTTAAGATAATTTTATAATTATGCTTTTATTATATCTTTTATAAAAGATTTGTCAAAACTCGCCGATTGGTTACCTATGTCTCTACATTCCACAATCCTTAAGCAAATGCGACAACACCCTACGTCCTTAGCAAAATTACAGTCAATCACTCAGGTGAGCCTTCCTACCTTAAGAAAGGCTGTACAAGACCTGAGTGATACCCAATGGATTCGGGTTGTGGGTCAGGCTGAGGCGAACGGTGGTCGTCCTGCCAAATTATTTGGTATGAACGATACTATTCATGTCGTTATTGGCATACATATACAGTTACCTGGTTTACGGTTGATCGTCACAGATCTTGCGGGAAATATCCTTGAAGAGAAAGAGATGTTTCGGGATATGTATCCAGAACCCAACCAAGTTATACAGGCAATTATTGACTATGTTATTGACGTAAGAACTCGTCTCTCTGAACGCAATGTACTCGGGTTAGGTATTGCGACACCCGGCTTCACTGACCCCGAAACAGGTGATATTCTCACTATTGGACGTGTAAAGGGGTGGGAGAATTTACCGATTTGTCGCCGTCTTCGTGCAGAGCTGAATCTGTCCGTAAAGATCGCCAATGATGTAGATTGTATGGCATTCGCAGAATTTCAGTACAGCGGAAAATCATTCGAAAACAATCTTGCTTATCTAGGTTTTGACGAAGGGATCAAAGTAAGTTTATTTTTAAATGGTGAGTTATATAAGGGGTCGTTTGGCAATGCCGGTTTAGTCATTAGCCGTTTTCTACATCTTGAAGATCAACCGTACAGCCAAGACATGATACATCGCTTATTGACCATCAGTGGTGTAAATCAAATCTTTGAGTCGTTATTAGCGCCACTTGATGAAAAGACTCTTGAAATATATACACCATTCTTGGAAGTAGAAAGCAATCAACGCTTTGGGATGATACTCCAACATGCGGATGATGAAAAATTCCCCGTCTGTGCTGAGATCGGCAAGATGTTGATTCCGGTACTTTCAACAGCAATCACAAATGCGTTTTACTTCACCCAGCCAGATACCATTGTGATCGGAGGCGCACTCGGCAATTTACCGCTCTCCGTATTCCTTAGATTACGCGAGACCGTGCTGGCACAATTGCCGATGTTATTCGCAAATCGCGCTATTATTGAACTCGCGAGTCTTTCTTCATTCAACAGTGCGGCAATTGGCGCGACAGATCATTTCATGGAAGATTACCTGCTCGCGGATGAACTCTTTGAGTAGATGCTGGATTTCTGGTGATATCACAATCGCTGTCAACAAGCAGATGCTGACTTACTCGATCATATCCTCCATGCGGGGCACATTTGTTTGGTTGTTGACGCAAGCTAAGCACAACGCAAATTATCAATTGTTCTCAAATATAGACCCCACTTATTCCAACGAGAACTTCGTGGAATTGCGAATGAAGACAGGAATACGATCAAGCGGGACGGACGTTTTAACCTCACAACCACCATCAAAAATTTCACTTGTCCATAATGAACGCCATTTGCCTTCGGGCAAATATGTTGTCCACATATCGACATTTGGCTCGACCACCGGCGATACCAGTAAATCACGCCCAAAGAAGTAATCAAATTGCGATGCTCGATTATCAATCAATTGCAAAGCACGCATCATTGGCTGACCACTTTGTGCGGAATATTGCGCTTCTTGCCAGATATAAGGCATCAGTTTTTGACGCAATTTGACGAATTCTCGAAAAACGGGAATCACACGCTTATCGCCTGTCCGAGTTTGGATATTCCAGGGAGTGCGGTCAACATTGGGCTCTTGGTGATTATTAAATTCTGAATGATATTGCATCACAGGACAAAATGCCGCCATTGCCGTCGCACGTAAATACAAATCTGCATCCGGAATCTCGCCACTAAACCCAGCCAAATCCCAACCCCAAAATGAGATACCGGAAATTCCAGCCGATAGCCCGGCTAAAATCGAATGGCGATAAGCATCCCAGGTTGAATTTTCGTCTCCAGCCCAATGAAGTGGCGCACGTTGTGAGCCTGTGTATCCTGCTCGGCTAAAAGTAACAGCTTCGCGCTTGCTATTGGCAAATTGATAGTAAGCTTCGCTATATAATTGAGGATATTCATTCCAGACTTCTGCCCCTGTGCGACCATCTGCAAAAATCACATTCTCGCCCCAAAGATGTTCACCGCCATCAGTTTTGAAACCATCAATGCCCAAGTCATCCAGAAGATAGGCGCGTTTATTCAGCCACCAATCGCGCGCTTGTGGATTGATCATATCTGGGATATAGCCCCCCCGAAACCAAAATGGGCGCAAGCGATGCAAAGACCCATCTGGTTCCCGAATACCGAGGTTATTGTCTTCAAAATACTGTTGATCTGCTTCATGTTGCAGATGAGGTTCGGGCACATCTTTAAAGACCGGTACTTGCCACAATAAAACTTTGATGCCCTGCTTATGCAACCAATCAATCATGCCTTTGGGATCAGACCATTTGCCATTTTCAGGGAAAGTAAAATCTTCATAAGTTAATGCTTTATCACCGGAAACAGATGTATATTCAGCATCGTTCCAGATATAAAAAGTTGTCTCATCGCTCCATGCTTCAATTACAATTACTGTTGGCTGAATATCATGATCGAGGGAAGTTTGTACTTCTTTCTGGATGCGTTTTTGTGTGTTCCATTCATTGCCACTCATCCATAGACCAAATGCCCATTTAGGAGGCAAGACAACAGGTCCTGTTTGAGATGCAAATTGCCCGACAATCTCAAAAGGGTCATCGTCAGTGAACCAGTGTAAATTTAGCCCTTCATCGCCAATATCAGCTTCTAATATCCATTCAGACTCATCACTAGCGGCGAGGTCAAATTGCATCCAGCGTGTGCTATTGACCCACAAACCATAGCCTTTTGACGATAGCAAAAACGGAATCGGCATATACGTTCTTTCGCCCTGTGATTTGTACTGCTCATAACACCGAATATCTAAGACATTACCGCGTTGATTGAGCGCATTAAAGCGTTCGCCTAAGCCATAAAAATTTTCATCAAGACTTGCCTCAAATATTAGCTTGACCCTGCGAATATCGTTTCCATTGGTCAAGTATTCGATGCGCGTTGCGTTGGGAAATTCGCTATTTTCGGATACATTATTAATCTTGATTGTCTCCGCCTCATCTTGCCATGCTTCCCCGGTGAGGGTGAATTTTTCCGACTTCACACCACCGCCTTCAATCCAATAGGTCAATTTTTTGCCGAATTCGGGCGCGGTCAATTGTGCTTGCCAGACATCTTGATCGATTTTTTCGATGCGCTCCAGGTATTCTGCCCCCACCCCATGCTCTAATTCAGGTCGCCAACCACCCAATGAATCAGCTTGAATCGCTACTTGCGAAACACCATCAATCTCGCTGAATACAGTCAGACTATCAATCGATTGTGGTGGACGGGTCACGATGCCAATCGTGAATATTTCTTTGGCTAAAGGTTGTCGGGGAAAGCGTTCTTCTGGACGTTGCTCATACGGATGTTCCTGTCCGAATGGTACATGAAGAATTTTTGTCATGCTGATTTTTCTCTCAAGAGTGATTGTACAATTAATAACATCGCATGTGACCATAATAAAGGGGAGGCGGATGTTCCCCATTTTTCAACCCAGCCATCGTAATAACTGGCATCCAATAAATACCCCTCAACCTGTTCAGGCAAATGACCGTGTGCATCTGCTTGAGCACAAACCCAATCTATAATATCTTGCGCTTGTGTCTGTTTTCCAAGTTCGATATATGTCCATGCCAGCCAAATTGCTAGCAAGAGCCATTCACCTCCACCGAAATACGTATCGGCACAATAACGATAAACGCCCCCACCCTTGCGATACAAATCTGTTTCAATCTTCGCGAATGTTTTGCAAAAAATGGGATCATCAACACTCACTAAGCCAAAGGGGATTGCTGTCCATAGTAAACTGGCATCTACTTCGGAATTGCCGATAAATTTCATGAAATGTCCCTCGTGTGAGACACCATTGGAGAGCGCATAAGCCTGTATACGTTCAGGCAAAGAATCAGGAACAAGTTCAGGATCATAATCTGCAACTGCTTTCAGCCCACCGTAAAGCGCCGCAAAGGTTGAAAGATGTTGCTGATCCCGAAATTCTTCCCAGCAATCATAATTCGGATAATGCCAGATTACCTCCAAATATTGGATTAATAATGTCACTGAAGGGCGGATTTCTGACCACATATGCGGATTATGCTTCTGGCAATGTCGTACCACACCCCATAACCACGCGCCGTAGCCATCCAACTGAAAATCTGTCCAATCCTCTTGCCCAAGCGCGCCATTGACTGTAAATCGTGTTGGCAAATAATCACTTTCAATAAGTGTTTGACCTGTTTTGACTTTTTCTAACAATCGCTCAATTTTTGGTGCATGTAATTCCACTGTATTCGCCGCCCAACGGTGAAAAGCACTTGCGCTATCATGTTGCCCAACACAATCCATGCTATGAGCAATCCACATACCATCCCGAAACCATGAATAGCCATATTGTGAAAAAGTTGGTGATGCGACATATGCTCCTGATGCGGCTTGATTATCACGAATTACCACGATACTGATTTTATCCAAATTTTCCATATAATGATCTTCTCTCACAATAGAAGATATAAATTGTATAATTGTAGGATTGATGCACTGGCACAATGTAATCGGTCATTAGAGGCATATTGCCACATTTTGGCGAGAAATTATCAGTGATTAGTTGTTAGTTATTGGTAAAAAATGGCAACAAGCCAAAATTAAATGATTTACTGGTGACTCATTGAAAACTAGAAACTGTGAACTGCGTAACTTCTAAACTGATAGAGTACAGTGTATAGGAGGGCGTAAACCCTCCCTTACACTCAGTCTGTAGAAAATACCCTTACTGAATCAGTGAATCCATCGCCTCTTTGGCTTGATCAAGTGCTTCTTGTGCGGTCAACATACCATCTACATATTGG
>DAOTXB010000568.1:0-1860 GCA_034435575.1 Anaerolineae bacterium | reverse complement strand
TTATGCAGGTGGCGCATCGGCTTCTTGCCGAAACGTAAATATACCGGACGGGGATAGTCAATGACCGCTTTAAGTGCCTCGCGTGTTTCAAAATTGTCCGCCGGAGCGACGATGTCGATGTTATTGATACAGCGCAATGCGGCATAATCGTGTAATGAGTGGTGGGTAGACCCCAACATGCCGTAGCTTACGCCCGCGCTAATACCGACCACGCGCACCGGACGATCTGAATAGGCGATGTCATTCTTAATCTGTTCAAGTGACCGGATTGTTACAAAACACGCCGGAGAAACCGCGAAGACTTTCTTCCCCGCCGCCGCTAATCCAGCAGAAATGCCAATAAGATTCTGTTCCGCGATGCCAACTTCAATCGTTTGGTCAGGCAGTTGTTCACCAAAGGCGACTAATTTGCCTGATCCCCGTGAGTCGCTGGTCACAATCAAAATATCCTGGTTTTCTTTGCCCAATTCCAGCAGTGTATCCGCGAATACTTGCTGATTTGCCGCACCATAATCACTCATGAAATACCCTCCAATGTCACCTGTGCGCTCGACAGTTCACCCAAAGCAGAGGCAAGCTGTTCATCAGAGGGCACTTTATGATGCCATACTTTAGCATCCTCCATAAAGCTCACACCTTTGCCTTTGATGGTACGCGCCAATACTAAACACGGCTTATTTGCTTCAAATGGTGTGCTGTCGAATAAAGTTGCCAGTGCCGCTACATCATTACCGTCGACTTCTCGTACAGCAAACCCGAACGCATGGAATTTATCCTTTAAGGGTTCAAGCGCGTTGACTTCTTCAGTACGCCCGGTAATTTGTAATGTATTGCGATCTACAATCACAATCAGGTTGTCCAGCTTATAATGGGCGGCGGTCATGGCGGCTTCCCAGCTAGAACCTTCTGCTAGCTCACCATCGCCAAGCAACGTAAACACACGATAATCGCGCTTATCCAATTTGCCCGCAATCGCCAGCCCCACCGCGACTGATAAACCATGACCAAGTGCCCCGGTGTTGTGTTCCATCCCCGGTACTTTTCGGGTAGGATGCCCAACGAAATTGGTAAATGGGCGGTTAAGTTGCTCCAGATCAGCATGTGGATAAAATCCTTGATCCGCTAATACGGTGTAGAGCGCTTCTACTGAGTGCCCCTTGCTTTGAATATAATGGTCGCGGTCAATATCATTGAAATTTTTCGGCGTGATATTCATGGCATGGTTGTACAGCACATTCAAAATATCTACACAAGAAAGACTGCCTGCGGTATGCCCTGCGCCGCCGCGATGAATAATCTCTAAAATCGTCTTCCGATAGGCGATTGATTTTAACTTTAGGTCATGTATATTCATCAAATTACTCCTCGTAAATTTCAAGACAGCGGCGTGAGCCTGTCTTACGCTTCTACTACGCCAATTGTCAATATGATGCACGCCCATGTGCGTTGCTCTCCTGTAGCAATGACCAACGCCGTATTTGGTGAACGTGCCGCCTCATAAAATGGAAATCGTTCTAATGTTTGTAACGCTATTCTGGGCATAATTTGCCGATATTCGTTGAAAATAGGCGGTTCACTGTTGTCACCGGGATGGATCGCATGCGCCGCTTCGATGGGTATGGCATCGGTCAATACGCGTAAAACATCGGGCACACCAATTAACCCCGGAGCGAGGTTGAGATACACACGGTCTGAGTCAGGATGTGCGCCAGTACTAAAGGGATAGTTACTATCTGCAATGAGAACTTGCGACCCGTGCCCGGCGCGTCCAAGTGTACTTAATATCTGTGGATGAAGCAGTTTATACCGTAACATCAGCTATCCTTTATTTTAGGAAAACGCATTAATCAATATTTTCGC
>DAOTXB010000567.1:0-4429 GCA_034435575.1 Anaerolineae bacterium | reverse complement strand
AAGCGGCTTGGCAAGTTGTCAACTTCCTCACCGGCGATGGAGATGGTGGCGCACAAGCTGTTGCAGAAGCAGGCTTTGGTGTAATGCCAGCTCGTGCTCAATTTGGTGAATTATGGCTAGAAACCGTTGGTGAAGAATATAGTGCATTCGTCACAGGTGCAGACTATGCTATTGCGCCGATCTTCCCGCTTGGTTTTGGTGACTTTGATGCCGCCGCCAATGATGCTATGACATTAGTGATGACTCTTGATGAAGATCCTGATGATGCATTGGAAGAAGCCGCTGATGTTGCTCGTGAAATTCAGGAAGAGATGGAAGAATAATACATCATCTATTTGATCGAGAAAACAATCCGGAGGGGCTGGCTATGGTCAGCCTCTCTGTATATAAGCAATATAACAAGCAACCTCACACAAAAGATTTTACTTTGAGGATATATTCTTATGACTACACCAAAACAGACATCCAATACCACAGTTGCACGGGATGTGGAAGATGTCAAAACAAGTGCTAGCCAACAAGTAACAGATTCAATTGCTGGGCTAACATTCATTGCACCAGCTATGATCGTTCTTGTTGTATTCTTGATTTTACCCTTGCTTGTCGCCTTTTTCTTCAGCTTTACTGATTGGTCAGGCACTCGCCCGCTTGATCAGCCTGATGCCTATGAATTCATCGGCTTTGACAACTATGAACGTTGGGTGATTGATGGGCGACAAGTTGACGATTTCTATAGGGCGATACGTAACACACTGTACTATGTGATAGGTGTGGTGCCATTACAAACCGCTATTGCGCTGATATTGGCAGTTATTGTCAATCAGAAATGGTTGAGAGGTAAATCCTTTTTCAGAACAGCATTTTATTTTCCATCTATTACCTCGTCAATTGTTGTTTCATTTATATTTTTGTTTCTCTTTTCTGCAGGCGGTCCTATCAATGCAGTTTTAGGCGCGATCAGCCCAAGTTATGAGCCTGTAGCGTGGACAACAAATAATGATGGAATATTTCACCTTGCCTTAGATGTTGTAGGTATCGAAGAAGATAACGTCGGCGCATGGGCAGAAACCGAAATATTCGACATTGAAATATGGGATTGGATAGCCGGTCCGAGTGTGGCGTTATCAACCATCATGGGGCTTGCAATCTGGACGACTACGGGCACGCTAATGGTGATCTATTTATCTGCCTTGCAGGGCATTTCATCTAGCCTATATGAGGCGGCAGAAGTGGATGGTGCAACCGGCTGGTCACAGTTCCGCTATATTACGTTGCCGTTATTGCGTCCTACAACGTTCTTTGTTGTAACGTTAGGGTTGATAGGTACTTTTCAGGTATTTGATCAAATTTTTGTACTGCAAAACGATCAAACAGCACGCACAACCACATCAGTTGCCTATCTGGTCTATTCTACAGCGTTTGAAGGCAATAGCCCTAATTTAGCTGAAGCCTCATCAATTGCAATTGTATTGTTTGCGATCATCTTTGTCGCAACTATCATTCAACGGCGTCTCGTCGGCAGTGATCAGGCTCAGGCATAGGGAGATAAACCAATGACAACTATAGATGGCATAAAAATACCAACAAACAATCGAAATCTGATCCGTATTGTACTAAGCGTACTTGCGATAGGTTTTTTGATTTTCTTTGCACTCATACAGATCACACCCTTCGTACTCACTGTATCTAATTCCTTCAAGTGTGATGCCGCGGTCGAGAATCGTCCAATTCCGTTCATTCCGAACTTTAATAGTGTTTCGTGCCGGAACGCAGATGGTGATTTTATTTCTGCTGATGAACAGGTAGATGGCGTTTTCTTTTCACCATCCACAGACGGTTATTCACGTATTCTTGACGATCAATTACCACGTTGGGCATTGAACACCGCATTTTTGTCTATTGTAGTCACGATAATTCGTGTTGTCGTAGATTCAATGGCAGGTTATGCGCTAGCGCGGTTGCGTTTTCCCGGTAATCGAGCATTTTTCTTCATTATTTTAGGAACCATGATGATTCCCGGCGTGGTCTTGCTTATCCCTCGATTTTTGTTGCTTAAAGAGTTGGGCTTACTGAACACTTATCAAGGCTATATTGTTACTTTAGCGGCTGATGCCTTCGGCATTCTGCTCATGAAGCAGTTCTTCGAAGCAATCCCAAAAGAAATTGAAGAAGCGGCGATGGTTGATGGTGCGAACCGCTTTGTATCCTTCTTCCGCATTGTATTGCCAATGGCAACCCCTGCCCTGACAGCGCTAACAATCTTTAGTTTTCAAGGCAATTGGAACAATTTTATGGATGCGCTTATCATACTTGGTGGTGACACCGACCTCTACAATCTTCCATTAGGTTTGACTGTATTGCGAGGCTCTGGGCAAGATATTCAATATGATCTTGTACTTGCCGGTTCTGTACTTACGACGATCCCAATGGCGATCATATTCATATTCTTTCAGCGATATTTCGTTGAAGGGATCAGCTATAGTGGCTTGAAAGGGTAGATTATGATGGCAATTATGGTCTGGTGGCGGTCTTTCCGCCACCTTGAGCATCGTGGATATATCTATGTTTGGGCGAATTTATGCTTTCTGCTCTTGCTGTTGCCCATTGTAACTGCACCGACGGGCTTTGCGGGATTGGTAAAAATGAGCCGAACTGCTCATCTGAGTCGACAAAGTAACCTGAATATATTCTGGCAAGGTGTGCGCGAAAATTTCTGGCGAGGCACGTTTCTCGGTATAGTAACAGTTAGTATTCTCATCATTAACATCAGTAATTTGTATGCCTATACGGCTACTACACCGATTGAAGTTGTCTTACGCTATACATGGTTTGGCGCAATCATATTTTGGCTGATGATAATGTTGTACTTCTGGCCATTATATTATGAAATGCGATCACCTTCGATTCTCGGTGCGTTGCAAAATGCGGCGTTAATGATCCTGCTTAATCCAGGCTTTACATTGTTGATATGGGTCGGTGTTTTACTTTGGGTTGGTTTGAGTGTTATTGTGCCTCCACTTGGCATGTTGCTCACCTTTTCAATGTTGAGTATTCTCAGCACTCGGGCGGTCTTTAATCGTCTGATCGCTAGTGGGCATGATGCACCGGAACGGATGCATGTTGCGGTGCATGACGGAGATATTCTTTAATCCATATAATAATCGTGAATTCCATAAATCCTGACATAACGTTATCATAGATGGGATAAATGGCATTAACGAGGAAAATATGGCAACGATCAAGGATGTGGCAAAAGCCGCAGGTGTGTCGATCGCAACAGTATCTTATGTACTCAACAATAAGCTCGATATGGTGAGCGAGAACACACGCCAGCATGTCCTCAAAACTGCAAAGGCATTAGGCTATCGCCCAAATATTACAGCACGCAACTTGCAAGCGAATCGCACCGGTTTGATTGGATACGCCTGGCATACTGCGCCGGGGAATAGCCCGAATTGGGTGATGTCACAATTTATGTATCATTTAGCACAAGCCGCTGAGGTTGCAGGGTACCATATGTTGACTTTTACACATCCGGTTGGTGATCCGATTGCGGTATACGAAGAGTTGGTGCGCTCTGGACGTACAGATGGCTTTGTACTTGCAGAAACCAAGCAGGATGATCCCCGTGTTGAATTCTTGCTAGAAAATAACGTGCCTTTTGTGAGTTTTGGGCGCACCAATAATGACTGGGAATTTCCTTGTGTCGATACGGATGGACACGCTGGCATGCGCCTTGCTGTGGAATATCTGGCAAATATTGGGCATCAACGCATTGCCTTCATGGGTTGGCCACCTGATTCATTAAGTGGTAATGACCGTTTGCAGGGATATCTAGACGGTATGCAAGCGATGGGGTTACCTCTTGACGATTCGCTTATTCATCAGTCTGAATATCCAAACGGTACAGTGGATGGCATCCTAAAACAATGGCGAATTCTGCCAATGACAAAACGCCCAACAGCGGTGATTGCGATTGCAGATTTCCTTGCGATTGCTTTAGTACGTGCGGCAGAACGTCACAATTTTCGGGTTGGCGAAACGTTGTCTGTTGTCGGGTTCGACGGCGCACCCATCGGTCAATTTATCGATCCACCATTAACCACTTTGTATCAGCCTATGGATGTTATCAGTCAGGTACTTCTGGATTTATTTCAAGATACTCAGAAAGGTCAAAAGTCGGAAAAAGTTTCGCGTCTCATTGTGCCAGAACTCATCATACGAGAATCCAGTGGGCCGCCTCAAATTGAGTGAGAATACCATTCACATATACATATCTTAACTAGGTTGTGTTGACATTTCATCGCATCCAGATCAATACGCTGACAAAGTGGAGAAAGCCCGAATATGAGCCGTCCAGCTTGTCAAAACGGGAAAAGATACGCCGAAAATGCTTGATTTTGCCGATAAAACACTCGACCAGGTGCCG
>DAOTXB010000566.1:0-2554 GCA_034435575.1 Anaerolineae bacterium | reverse complement strand
AGATCCGCATCGTCAAGCATCGTCAGGATGGAATCTACGATCTCGTCGTGCGTTTCCTCGTCCAGTGCTCCGGCAAGGCGGTCTAGTCCTTCGGGAAGATCCGCATCTTCGTCGATTTCAATTGCCGCGTCATTGAAAATTGCCATTTGCCCGGCTACAAAAGCATCGACAAGGATTTCCTCTACCTCTCCCGAAACATCTTCCCCGTCCATCGCCCGCGCCTGTACTTCCCCTAACATGACGAACAGGCTAAAGATCAAGTCATCCGCGTCATAGCTAACAGTTCCGGTTGAATTGAACGCCAGTTCAAAGCGATCATTTATCCGAAAAGTGACCGTTCCTGAGTCATCAGGTGTATCAATCAACATCCCACTTGCTGGCGCACCATCACAGGGAGAGTCATCGGTAGCATTGCTGAAATTAAAGGTGTCCATTGTCGGAGAAAGTTCGCTGATGTTGACATCCCCATAAGCCAGTATCGTGGCGTATTGGTCGGAGTCATCGGGCAGGTCGGCATTGACATGAATGACCACAAAACCCCAGTCTTCAGCTGACTCATCCATCGGGGCGAGTTGCAGGGATGACAGACTCGCCAGATCAACAACGTCACCAATTTCTTCAAAGCGCACATCTGTATCTGACGTAAATTCTGCATTCACGCCGGGGCTAGCGAGACAGGCTTGGTTAACGTCCATCTCTGAACATACCGTCGCCGCATTACGGATAGCTTGATCCACAATAGCAAGGCAATCTTCGATGTCCTGTGCAACAAGGCTCATTGTGCATAACAATATTCCGAATAAGGTGAGGATGGATTTATTTAGCATGGGTAGCCACTTTCTACTATGTTCGGATTTCTCCGTAATCTGGAATGAGGCTATCTCCCGTGACCCTAAACAATCTCTGCCGTGTCGATAGCCTTTGGGTTGGCTTCACGATAGTGTTATATTAACGCTTACCTAAAAGATGTGCAAAATAGATGACACAGGGAAGTATGATAATCGCTCTATAGGTTCGCACCTGTGGAAGTTCCACACAAGAAAGACCACAAAAACGGAGTAAGTTGTTTGAGATGCTCATGAATGATGTACTGCGAAAATTGGGGGCGTGTGGGCTGGGGGTAGAAGATATTATCTTTGACTGTATAATAAAACACTTCACCAAAATACCAATCTATGCTATCTACGTATGAAACAAAGGGTTCATAAGCAAGCCCTTCGGTTACATGCATATGGATAAGGTCAGATGAAACGTAAAACATCGCAATTACCAGTAATAGGCTGGCGGGAATGGGTCGGCTTACCGGATTTGGGGATCACAACGATCAAAGCCAAAGTCGATACTGGTGCCCGTTCCTCGTCGCTACATGCCTTCAAACTTCAAAAATTCGAGCGAGACGGCGTGCAGTGGGTACGATTTCACGTTCATCCTGAGCAACGAAGAAGTGATGGCGCCGTAAAATTAGAGGCGAAGGTACTCGACTTTAGATCCGTTCGTAGTTCGAGCGGTAAAGCCACAATCCGACCTGTAATCGTGACAAATATTGCGTTATTTGGAAGCACCTGGCAAGTCGAATTAACGCTTGCGAGTCGCGATGAAATGGGCTTTCGCATGTTGCTTGGCAGAGAGGCATTTCGAGGGCGTTTCTTGGTCGATGCGGGAAATTCCTTTTATGGCGGTAAGCCAAAACGAAAAAAGAAGAAAACTAGAGGGACAGAGCAAACATGAAATTAGCGATTCTCTCACGAAGCCTGAAATCCTATAGCACAAGTCGGCTACGCGAAGCCGCGGTGCAACGTGGGCACACGGTCAAGGTATTAAACACCCTAAAGTTTGCGATTGATCTCGAACAGGGAGAGCCGGATCTTTATTTCCGCACAAAACGCCTCTCCCGGTACGATGCCGTCCTGCCAAGAATCGGGGCTTCAATCACCTACTACGGCACTGCGGTTGTCCGTCAATTTGAGCAAATGGATGTTTTTTGTGCGAATTCATCCGCAGGCATCTCCAATTCACGCGATAAACTGAGAAGTTTGCAGATTCTTAGTCGACACCAAATTGGTATTCCGGAAACAGTTTTCGTCCGCGACAAGAAAGATGTATTACCCGCGATTGATCGACTTGGTGGGGCACCTGTTGTCATTAAGCTGTTGGAAGGTACTCAAGGAATCGGCGTGCTTCTGGCTGAGAGTGTGAAGTCAGCCGAAGCAATCATAGAGTTATTACAGAGTCAGAAGCAAAATGTATTGATGCAGAAATTCGTGGCTGAGAGCAAAGGACGTGACATCCGGGCTTTCGTGGTCGGTGATCGCGTCGTCGCCGCAATGCGACGCGTCGCCCAGGGGCAAGAATTTCGTAGTAATGTCCACCGGGGAGGTCTGACCGAGGTCGTAACACTCGATGAGGCGTATACCGAGACCGCAGTCCGCGCCGCACAGATCATGGGACTTCGGGTGGCAGGTGTTGATATGCTCGAAGGCAAAGACGGACCACTAATTATGGAAGTGAATTCTTCGCCCGGCTTAGAGGGTATCGAAACATGCACCCAGCTTGA
>DAOTXB010000565.1:0-20694 GCA_034435575.1 Anaerolineae bacterium | reverse complement strand
TTTGGATATCCAATTCACTTCCATCTGTAACCTCCTCTCATATTTCGGGAGGTCGATTTTAGCAACTGTACACGATGTCACTGTAGTATTTCATGAGACGATGTCATTGAATAATACAAAGCAGGCTTCCACTGACGTTGTTTGAAAGTTCGCCAGCGTTTTTGTAGGTGCTTGTACCAGCAACGAAGCCTTGGTTGGATAAGTAGGATGATGATGGTCAGCAAAACAATGTTGGTCAGGTGAGCAAAATCGGTCATGAGTATCCTGTACTTTGCAGATTAGCCTGTACCAAATACTATCCAGAGTGCCGTTGATTTCAAGTCCGAATTATCAACGATTTACGTGGGGGGTACCTTTTGAGTCGTTTCTTTTATTTTTGTTGTTTGTCTTTGTCATTTGTTAAACTCATATCAAAAGACTATATAAGCACGTTACTAATCGATAGGACAGTCCGATGCCTGAGCAGTATGTTATCGGTGTAATGCTTACGCCCGTTGAAAATCCAGAACCCAAGTTTGAAAACACAGTCGATACCGCCGTTAAAATTACGGAAAAGATTTTTGCTCAGCGTGTTCCCAATTTGAAGTTAGCCTTCTTCAACTTCACGGGTCCACACCTTACACCTACCAAAGGTAGTTATTCACCTATGGAATTTCTTCAATTGGGTCTCATAGAAAAAGTCGAGCGTAAGCCCAACTTTTTGCTCGTCGTGACGGAAGTCGAGATCACACCACTTCTTGCAACCTATTCAGTCGCGTTACCTAGCGCACTGACAAATGTTGGGATTGTTTCGACCAAACGACTGAACCCTCACTTTTGGGGAGAACCTGATGAAGAAGATATTACAGCAGAGCGTCTGGTAGGGCTTTTGTTGCACACGATGGGACACCTACTAAATCTCAACTATCGGTCGAACCCGTCCAACATAATGTATAATTATGAGCAGTTGAGTGATCTGGAACAAATGCGCGAGATTAACAATCAACAAGTTGACCAGATAAAAAAGGCACTGCCCACCGAAGCCCGCGATCTGACTGCCAAAACGCCTGCGCCCATGTTTATTATCAAACGGATTCTAGCTAACGGGTCAAGCATCTGGCGAACAGTCCGACGGGCGAATCCTTTTCGCCTTGCGTTACAGCTTACCACCATGATTACAGCCGCTATCTCACTTATGATTGTGATCTTCTTCAGTACTGAAATGTGGGATATTGGCAGTACAGTGGAATTATATCAGTTTGTCCTGTTCGCGATTATTTCTATCTCGATTGCAACCCTTGTGTTATATCGTTCTTATTCTTTACGCGATATTACCACTCGCACGAGACAAGTATCTGAATCTCTGGTAGTTACGAATGCGGCAACACTTCTCACTCTGTTACTGACGATGCTCGTTCTTTATATGCTATTCTGGTTATTAGTGTATTTGGGTATCTTAACGTTTTTTCCAGAAAACCTTATGCAGACATGGCCAACGGTTGATCCAGCTGTAAGAACCCTAGACCACATCAAGCTAAGTACCTTTATCGCGGCGATGGGTATTTTAGTAGGATCTCTAGGTGGTAGAGCAGAAAACAGGGACGTGATTCGTCACATTCTATTTATTGATGCTGAATTTTAGGTAAGCTGGATAAAGCGAGTTGCTCAGGAGTAAATAATTCATCTATGTTGCTCCTCAAAATAAGATGTAGCGTATTTTCAGTACTGAAAATTCAACTTTCTCCCCGTACAATGAAAAATAAAACATCTCTTATAGAATTTTATCATAGAAATAAGTCTCTACTTAACTGCACGTGATAAAGTTTTAGTGTAGTGAGTTAAGTAATGACTGGCTCATGCTTTTTTGTTAAATTAAGCAAAAGGAGCACAACATGAATAACACACAAACTACGATGAATGCATTGTCTACAACTTCTATAAATGGTACAGATGTCGTTAACCGCGAAGGTGAAAACTTAGGTCATCTTGAAGATATTATGATTGACCTCGATACGGGTCGTATTCTGTATACGGTTCTTTCCTTTGGTGGCTTCTTAGGCATCGGCAATAAGCTATTTGCTGTGCCGTTTGGTAGCTTCACTATTGACCAATCAAACGAGAAGTTCATTCTCGATTATGATAAAGATTTCTTAGAAAATGCCCCTGGCTTTGATAAGAATGACTGGCCAAAAACCAATGATGTAGACTTCAATAGAGAAGTATACGCATACTACAGTGTACACCCATATTGGGATGCACAGCCTGTAATCTAATTAAATTTAGCAACATAAAGTAAATATGCAACAAGGCAAGCTATTACGGCTTGCTTTGTTTTATTTAACTATAGTTTTCGAGTGTTTGATCTTCACCCAGTTTGTAGAACAGTATATTCGGAGATAAATTTTGATGCATACAGAATAGAGCTTAAATGATAATCCGATTTATGGAGGGAAATATATGGTAACTCACAATCTCGCCCCTAATAAGCGCTCTGGCGAGAATTTCCCTCTAGTCGTCGGATTATGTGCCTCTACGGATGGATTAGATGCATATACTTCTTTGAGGCGATATGAGCGTGCCGCCGCTTAATTGGCGAAGGTATTGGTATGAAATGCAGTTTTTGAGACAAACTTGCACTCTACAAAATTGGTTCTTCCGCACTTTATGTAGAAAGCATCAAGATAGATAATATGCTGATTGACTCTTGAGCAGAATTGAGGATAACTATCAGCACCCTACCATTTGCTATTGCAGGCTTCATCATTGAACAAACAACAGTAGAAACAGATGAATTAGAGATATTTGCACGCAGTATGGCTCAATCGTGGTACTGTCCAAATTGCCAGATGAAATCACGTGGCTTACCTTACATGGCTGGCATCAGCGTAAACCACAAGATTTACCCTGTATCGGTAAAACTGTGAAGTAGGGTGTACCAGTAATGCTCAAACAGAAGGACAAGTCAACCGTCTCAAGTTCATTAAGCGCCAAATGTATGGACGTCCCCGTTTTGATCTATTGCGCTTACGGGTACTCCGCCCCCCTTGATCCACATAAAGTGCGGAAGAACCATAAAATCAGGGTAATTCCACATCATATAGTGCTGTGATTCCCTCTACTATAGGGTCTAATACAGATTGGTCGCCCCAATATTCCAGATGTGATAACGGGTTCCAGCTTTTCAACCACCCACCCACACTGACCTCTCGATCATCGACCATTTGTTGATAGGCATCGTTGATGAAACCAAGCGGGAGTGAAAAGATGTCGTCTCTATCGTAAAAATTGATCCAGGGACTGGTCGTGAGTGACACATTATCGTCCTGTATACGTTTCTGAAATTGTGGAGATGGCACCTGTACCGGATCGGTAAATGTCTCATGCCTCACGCTATAGAGTGGGAGAAATGTGCCAAAGGTGTAAAATTGCGCGAATGTCTCCCCCTTTTCTAACGGAGTAGAGGGAGATTGTGATGTATGTGTTGTCACTTTATTATTTTGTGCTGAAGCATTTTGCAACTCGCGCATGTAGTTACTCGCAATCACCGCGCCAAGACTGTGAGAGACAATGACTAATGGCGCATCTTCTCCAGCGGATTGACTGAGCTTCTGCAATCCCTGTGCCATAACTTTATGTATCTTTTGATATACACTACTTTCTTCGCCATCGGGTTGGTAGACGATAATATCTGTAATGAGACTAACAAAGAAATGGCGTAATTTGCCAAAGTCCACATCTCTATCTGACTCGTCGAAACGTGATCGCAATTTATTTTGACGTTCTTCCAAAATGTGTGTCCAATTGATTAGCTCAATGACCACATCACCTTGAACATGCCTTGATAATTGTTCCTGAAGAGGCAAAATTGCTTCTTTTTCGTACTCACGCTGATCGCGTTTGCCGACACCTGGAATAACCGCAACAGCTATTTTCTTCTTTCGCATAAGTGTTTCCCTTATACCGGCTCATATGGAATACGGGCAAGGAAATGATGCAATGGGCCATCAGCGATATGACGCACGCCCACATTACGAATACCTGTAAATACAGCGTTTTCCGCCGTGACCACATCGCCGAATGCCCGTGCCTGTTTTCTCAGCATATTAGCGCGGGGTTGTCTACGCTCTTGATATTTGCGTAATGCCTGATCGATAAATCGGCTATCGACATAGCATAATTCCTCAGCAAGTACTGCCGCTGATTCAATCGCCATAGATGCTCCCATGCCACTTATTGGAGAGAAAGCATGTACTGAATCTCCGGCAAGTACCACACGTCCCTTGTACCAGTGTTCTTGATCGCCATAATAAAAATCATCATGAAATATTTCGTTAACATCCATAGTTTTAAGCTCATCTAAGCCATGAGGCACATGACCCTTCCAATCGCTAAAGTGTTTCAGAATTCGCTCTTTGCGATCATGTGGTTCGTCCGGTAAGCTAGCATCAATTTCTGCAACACCAACCAAACACAACCTATCCGCAGTCGAATAGATACCAAACGCTCCACCCGTTCCCCAGTATTCTAGCGCCCGATGTGAGAACTCGTCATCAAGGTCGCCCCACCATGCCCAACCATGCAAACCGGAGTATATCATCTCTACCTGACCAAATGTCAATTCACGCACTTTAGAATGTAATCCATCCGCGCCGACAACCAGATCATAAGTGCCCTCCGTGCCATCAGTAAACGTTACGGTCACTTCGTCATTAGTTTGCTCAATATTTCTGACAGTTGTACCCATACGAATGACACTATCATCTTTCATAGACCTCTTAATGACATCCACGAGAGCAGGACGGTAGATACTGTAGCAATTGCCGAACAACGGCGAGTAAGTTTCTGTCACTTTATGCGAACGTAATATTTCGCCATCAGTACTGGCTATATCATATTTATGGACGAGTACACCGCGTTCCTCAAGCTGATGGTATACCCCCAATCCTTTAAGAATACGAGCACCTGCTGACATCAAGATGATGACATAACCAATTTTTCCGAACTCTTCCGCATCCTCGACAACTTCCGGTGACATGTCGCGTTGTTGGAGCATAGATGCCAATGTTAACCCTGCGATACCCGCACCAACGATGAGGATTCGTAGGTCTTTGGGCGAACGGGCTTCACCCCGGTAGCGTGTAGGGTCTACAGTCCAATGGTCAGAACCTTCATTTTCTTTAAGCCACTTTTTTGCGTTTTCTACATTATCAAAGCGTTCTATTTCTACTCCACTGAGGAAGGGTATTAGTTGTTCGATAACTTTAAGATCATCATCATTGGTCACAGTCACAAAAGCAATGCGCGATAGTTTATTGTTCTGGCTGAGCAAAAAGCGCGATAAACTAAAAGACTTTCTTACATCCCATTCGTCAAAGTCTTTTAGCTCTAGCAAAAGATTAACCGATTTTGTCAGATCAAAGTGCTCTTCTAATTTATCGGCGAATTCATCAAGCTTTTCTGAAGTGATGTTGCCAGATAATTGATAAGCTACGATGTTTTCCTGTCGAACATCAAGTTGTTTATACATGAGTAGTTTTCTCCTGAAACATTTAACTAACTTACAATAAAGGCAGAAAATGGGTAAAAAATAGGCATAACATTAGTGTAAGTTTTGCACGACAAGAAAGATCGTTAAGGAGATGCAATTTTATTGGACATTTATAGATCTGGTCACTATATTTAACACATCGTAAAGTGTAGCAGAAATTTTTTATGACAGACTTTAAAAACGTCCATGTAATTGCCAATCCCGTCTCCGGGCAAGATGAACCAGTTATTGCCATTATCAATCGTGCGTTTTCTCAAATATCCTTTAAATGGGATATATCAGTTACGCAAGGCTACGGTGACGGAGCGAAGTACGCTAAGCAAGCTGTAGACAACGGTGCAGATTTGATTTGTGTGTATGGGGGCGACGGCACGGTCAATGATGTGCTAAATGGATTGTACCCGAGTAGTGTACCGATGGCGATGCTATCTGGTGGAACGGGGAACGGTGCGGCAAAAGCACTTGGCATCATTGGTGAATTAGAGAACTCAATTAAGTATATTGTCAACGGGAACAACGAAGTCTTATTGGTTGATATCGGAAAAATCGCTGACCGACTTTTCTTATTACGTGTAGATATTGGCAAAATCGTCACATTTACCGAACAGCAAGAGCGTAAAGATAAAGATGATTTTGGCATGATGGCATATCTATTTGCTATTGCAAAATCATTTACCAACAAAAAAGATTATGAATTTACCATTACCCTTGATGGCAAGACTGTTGATCGGTCTGCCGGTGTATTCATTCTGTTGAATATGAGTCGTCGTAATGCACCAGATTCCGCAAAGGACACCAGTATCCAGCCTGCTGATGGCGTGTTTAACGTATTTCTTTTAGAAAGTAGCCTCTCGGATACTTTAAAAGGCATTACATCCTTTGCTCAAGTCACCAAGACTGAGGAAATGTTCGCGGAATTAACCGGTAAGGAAATACGTGTAGAAACACCCGAGCCTTTGCTAGTACTTGCAGATGGTGAGCCATGTGGTGAGACACCGATTACTGTTGAATTGTTACCTCAAGCAATAAATCTACTTGTGCCTAAACAGTAAAGTTAGCGGATAAGACTTATTATCCGTATTATGAAGAACGCCACTATCCCATTGAGGAAATCTAATGACGAGAGCAACACAACCCTATCGCAACCGGATCGCACTAATATTTGATTTTGATAGCACATTAGGTCCATCCACTTATCACAAGGTGCTTTCAAATCATGGCTATAATCCTGATGCATTTATTGATGAGCGCGTAAAACCGCTTATTGACGATGAATGGGATGAAATACTTGCACGTTACCATGCACTAATCCAAGCCTCAAGAAATGGTGAAAATCCAATTACGAAAACGAGTATAGAAACTATTGGCAAAAATCTGGATTTATATCCTGATGTAGAGCATATGTTTGAACAAGTTCGCACCTGGGTCAACGATAATGATTATGATACCGACATCACTGTTGAATTTTATATGCTGACCGCTGGCATGATTGAAGTTCCTGCTGCTAGCACAATCGCTGATAAATTTAAGCAAATCTGGGCAGGAGAATGCCACTTTAATGACGATGGAGAAATTGACTTCGTTAAACGGATCATCACACATCCAGAGAAAAACCGTTACCTGATCCAGCTCGCTAAAGGATTACACTTAGAAGGGTTGATACAACCGCAGAATATTCATGAGAACATGCCCCTAAGTGATTATTATATTCCGTTCGATCAAATGATTTATGTCGGAGATGGCGCTTCAGATATGTCCGTCTTTTATCTGATGGAAGATAAAGGTGGGATTGCAATTGGGGTTGTTCCCGGAGATTCCGTGCAGGACTGGGAAGGATACGATGATATGACCGAAAGACGTAGAGTGCAGAATCTCGCCGTCGCAGATTATTCTGAGGAATCAGAACTAATGACAACGATCAGACATGCGGTGCGTAGTATTGTTGAGAAAATCGCGTTGCGTAAAATGAGCCAAAAGCAATAATTCCAATAAATGAGTCGCTCCAAATACTAATTAGCGCTACATACGCTATTTTGCAACAAATGCTTGATGATGTGAATCGATCATAGCGCAATTATTTCAGCCTATACTGATCTAGAAAAGTATTGCCGTACGATGAAGTTGATTGTAAAGGGCACAGGATGCAATGTAATTGGAGCAGTGTGGTTGCATGGGGCGGAAATATAAAATTAAGTACTTCTATTATTCTACGATAAATCAGGCGCATTTAGCTCGTTTATGGATAGGCAAGTAAGCACAAAGTAGCATCATACAGTTATGATAATCCTATCCAGTTTATGCTAATTGCCCATAGATAATCCGGTCAGATTACCCATGGGGATTTGATCCATCTGACGCTGAACATTTCGTTAAGAATTGTTTTTAATTAGAGTGAAGATTTCGTTTAGCATCAGCGAATACAAAAGATGACTAGCGTCTCTTCGTATATAGATAAAGGACTTAAGGAGTAAATCTTATGGATACCACAGCAATTAGAGATTACGATACAGTCATCGCTGTATACAATGACTTCACAAATGCAGAAGCAGCGATCACGGACCTCATTAATGACGGCTTTGATCGTCAGTACCTAAGTTTGATCGCACATGATAAAGATGACCGTTATTCAACCTATATTCGCCAGTTACAAGAAGAAAATGACGATCCAGATTCTGAGGATGGTGCCGGGTTTGGTGCCGTAGTCGGTACATTAACCGGACTAGGTGTTGCACTTATTCCAGGGTTAGGTGGATTTGTGGTTACTGGATTGGCAGGAGCCGCATTATTCGCTGGTATTGGCGCAGTCACTGGTGCAGGAACTGGTGGATTGGTTGCCGGTATGGTTGACCTTGGAGTAGACGAAGGTGATGCTGAACACTATAGTGATGTATTGCGTAATGGTGGTGCAATGGTCGTTGCTCATGTTGATGGTACATGGGAAGATAAAGCAGAATCCATCATGCATCGTCATAACCCGGTCGAAGTAGAAGAAATCAATTAATCATTTGTAGATAATTTCTGTACGTGTGATGTGTGTGAAATGTGTGATGGAGCAAAATCACACATTTCATTTTATTGGAAGTACCCGTGTTTCCGTTATTCCATAGACGTGCTGTATGGTAATGTCACTAAAATAATTGATGCTCGTGCCTGTAAAATCTGTGATGTTCTCCCGATTTGGTGTTTCATCCGCACTTTGTGTGAAATTCTGCGCTTGGCTATCTCAGTCCACAACAATATGAGCAACCGGTTGCTTAGACAACATCACTGCCCACGGAACTGGGGCAAAATCAAGCTTCTTCTACTGTCCACTATAGCGGGTCAAGGTTACCTTCTAAACTATCCATGAAATTCGCTATTTTCAATTCTCACGAATTATCGACACTATCATAAGACTTGACTATACTATGTATAGAAATGTATCAAGTTAATTGACTTATATCTCATATAATCACAGCTCTATATTTTTATGATTGGTGCCTGATTTATCCTCCATAACCATTAAAGGTAATGTGAGGTTTTTCAATGTTTCTTTAGCTTACTTACAGGTAGTCATGACCACTGAATCCAGAAATAATAACCCTGAAGAAAATAAACAGGATCGACTAAAATTTGTCCCAATTGTTGGCATCGGTGCGTCGGCAGGAGGGCTAGAAGCCTTTCAGCAGTTATTTGAAGAAATGCCTTCAGATAGCGGCATGGCATTTATTATCGTACAACATCTAGACCCAACTCATAAAAGCATGCTTGTTGATCTCATTGATCGTTTTACTCAGATGCAAGTTTACCAGATTGAGGATGGGATGCAGGTGAAGCCGAATTGCATTTACATTATTCCGCCTAATCACGATCTTGCAATTCAAAATGATGTGCTAGAACTTAAAGAACCTGCGGCGGCACGTGGCTTCCGATTACCTATTGATTATTTCTTTCGGTCACTTGCAGAGGAAAAACGTGAAAACGCGATTTGCATCATATTGTCTGGCACTGGATCAGATGGCACATTGGGTTTACGTGCCATCAAAGAGGAAGGTGGATTAGCAATCGTACAAGATCCAGCTTCAGCGAAATATCATGGTATGCCGCATAGTGCTATTGCTACAGGTTTAGTAGACCTTATTCTATCCCCAGAAGAAATGCCCGCCCAACTGTCAAATTATGTTACCCAAGCGCTACGGTCAAACGATAAGCGTATGATCCCTGCGTCCTTACAATCTAATGATGCAGTGCAGAAGATTATGATGATTTTAAGAACAGAGACAGGGCATGACTTCTCACAATATAAACATAATACGATTGGTCGACGCATCGAGCGTCGCATGGTAGTTAATAAGATAAGCTCCATAGATGATTATGTTACTTATATTAGGCAAAATATTGATGAAGCGGATATTTTATTCCGTGAATTGCTCATCGGTGTTACGAGCTTTTTCAGGGATAAAGACGCGTTTGAGATGCTAATCCGTAAGGCATTTCCGATTGTTTTTGATAATCGTATGATTGACGAGCCTATTAGAGTATGGGTAACGGGATGTGCTACCGGGGAAGAAGCCTACTCTCTGGCGATTGCGTTGCAAGAATATATGGAAAAGCGTGACATTGACCGTGAGGTTCAAATATTTGCTACAGATATTGATAGTGACGCCATAAATAAAGCACGACAGGGGCTTTATCCTCATAATATTGCGGCAGATATCTCTTCTGATAGATTAGATCGCTGGTTCATCAAAGAAGATAATCATTATCAAGTCGTTAAGCAGATTCGTAATATGGTTGTTTTTGCCATACAGAGTGTCATTCGTGATCCGCCATTCTCTCGACTTGATATTATCAGTTGTAGAAATGTGCTTATCTATTTAGGATCAGAATTACAACGAAAAGTGTTAACACTTTTTAACTATGCGTTACGACCGGGTGGTATTCTATTTCTGGGCACATCAGAATCGCTGGGCGACTCTATTCAATATTTTGATGAAATTGATAGACGCACTAAGCTATTTCGTCGGATCAGACAAAGCTCGCGAGTGCGGGGAAGACCGTTCAATTTTAGTCACTCTTTGCCCGATAGCATCCAGAATAAACATGCTTCTACTGATAAAACAGTTAGTAATCAAGAAATTACAGAACGTCAATTACTTGATGATTTTACTCCACCATCCGCGTTGATAAATGAGAAGAACCATATCATCTATATGCATAAGCAACTCGGACAATATCTGAATTTACCAGAAGGCGAAGCTGAGTTTGATATCTTTAAGATGGCTGACCAGAGTTTGCGTATACCCTTAACCATAGCACTGCGCCGCGCGCGTGAGCAAAACATTGAGGTTGTGCAAAAGAACATTCAGATAGAGATTGAGGATAAATCTCACACTATTGATCTAATTGTTCGACCTGTCAATGCATCCCGGTTAACTAAAGGGTGGCTTTTAGCCCTATTCAAAGATGTCGATACCATTCAGACTACAGATTTAGAAATTCCCGCTTCTGGGAATGACACCGATTATGAACAGCAATTGATACAAATGGAGCATGAACTTCAATCCTCTCGACAATATATGCAAACATTAGTTGAAGAATTAGAAACAACTAACGAAGAAATGACCTCTACAAATGAGGAACTCCAATCTGCTAACGAGGAATTGCAGAGCACCAACGAAGAACTAGAAACAGCAACCGAAGAGCTTCAGTCCGTTAACGAAGAATTAGTTACTGTAAATGCTGAATTACATGCAAAAATCGATGAACTTTCTCACGCAAACAACGATTTAAACAGCTTATTATCAACACTGGATGTTGGCATTATTTTTGTTGATTTGCAACTCCGTATTCGAGAATTTAACCCGGCTGTACGTCAGCTTGTGAATTTAATAGACACTGACATTGGGCGACCCTTGGCACATATTGTTGCGAATATGGAATATACAAACTTGGTAAGAGATGCAGAAGAGGTACTCAACACGCTTATACCCTTCGAAACAGAACTACAAACAAATGATAAAAAATGGTATTGGATGCAAATCCGTCCATATCGTACTATGAATAACGCTATCGAAGGTATTGTGCTCACATTTACAGAGATCACTGAGCAGAAGCGGACTGAGGAAGAATTACGCACTTTAACGCGTGCGTTCGAGCAAACTGCTAGCCTTATCATTGTGACAGATAATACGTGGCACATAGAATATGTTAACCCTGAATTCTTGTCATTTACCCAGTATTCGCTCGCTGATGTAGAAGGTAAACATTTGCGGAGTCTTAAAGTTGAAGCGAGTAATCAAGATTTACAAACGCGCTTATGGGAGACCGTCGAAGCGGGGGAAGATTGGTTCGGAGAATTCCAGACGGTAAAAGCAGATGGTTCACCCTTCTGGGTAAATGCCGCCATATCTCCGGTTACGAATGATGATGGAGAGATTATCCAGTTCGTCTCTATTGCGGATAATATCACAGAGCGTAAATCATTGGAAGAACGCTTAGCAGATGCCGATATCTATCGTATGTTAGCAAGAAATTTACCGGGATTTGCAGTGTTACTTTTTGATAAGGAATTACGTTATTTGAAAGTAGAAGGAAGTGCTTTAAAAGATACCGGTTATGATCCAAAACGCATGGAAGGCGCGACATTATACGATATTGCCCCTAAAACAAATCTTGAATACTTGAAAGATATTTATCATCGAGCATTGACCGGTGAAACGGTTGAATTTCAAATAACGGGAGCACGCTCCAACCAAGAATTTGCCGGACGTGCTGTACCGGTACACGATGAAGAGGGTAATATCGTAGCAGGTATGGTCTTATCCTGGAAAACGAATGCATAGAAATAGCTTAATCCATTGTGCAAATAATAATACGCGCTGGTGTGTAAAGGGTTTTCAATTCTCTGTGATTTACCTGAACTAATTTGCTATTTCCAATCGCTTTAAGTTATGATAATCATACATTTAATAAAGTAGAACCTCATCTGAAATTTTATGGAATACTATTAGTTGAGGAGAAACCAGATGTCAGTTGGGAATTATGACTCTGACTGTAAAGTAAAAAACATAAGCCAGAATTCAGAAAGCCATGACAGGCTCAAAAAGAAAAAGCTACGAAGAAACTTTGCTAAGATGTCAAGGGAAGAACTTCTACAAGTTCTTGGTGAGATAGATAATGGGAGAAATCAATCACAGGGAAAATATAAGCAAGTTCAGCGTAGTCTTAAGTTAACTCCTAACAAATTTTACCGTAGCCTCTACCAACATACACCTCTACCACATTTTTCTATAAATATGGAAGGGGAAATCGTACGGTGTAATCAGGCAACTGCCAGTCTCCTGAATATTGAACATGAGCAATTGCTTTCTCAGAACTTTCTACAATTTGTTGATTCTGATAATCAGAACACTTTTAGGGAGTTCATAAAAAAATCTCCAGAAAACAGTATTTGGATAAAGTTAGATACTGAAGACAGTGACATTCTGCAGGTGCGTCTTGAAAAGATTGATGTTGACCTAAAAACGGATCAAAAAGAATATCCTTTCATAATAACTCACGTTGATCAGATTAATGAACAAGAGACAGAAACTCATATTGCCTTGATGCGTGCGATTATAGATCGAATACGCGATAGTGTTATGGTTTTAGACAAAGATTTAAAGATATTACACACTAACCAGAGCTTTCATCGTTATTTTAATACTGATTCTAAACAAACGATAAATCAATATATCTATGAACTTGCTGATGGTGCATGGAATACACCTATATTATTGGATCTTTTGCAACAAACATTGCCGATTGATAAGGTGATCGAAAACATTGAATTTGAGCATACCTTTCCTAAAATTGGACAACGGCAAATCCTGTTAAATTTACATGAAGTTGAGCTTACTGACGGTACCGCGCCTTTAATTGTCATGTCATTTGATGATGTGACTGAACAATATAAAACTAAGAAAGCACAACGAGAGATTGAAAGACGACTAGATTTAGTGCTCAGGGGTGCGCCAATTGTACTTTTTAGCCAAGATACAGAGTTTCGATATACATGGATATATAACGCACTCGAGAACTTTGAAATTGATAATATTCGAGGCAAAACTGACCTCGATTTGATGGAAAATAAGGAAGATGCAGAGAAGTTCAATACCTTTAAGCGCGATGTGATTGCAACAGGAGAAACACAACGAGGTATTTTTCCACTTCATTATCAGGGTACACCTCTTTATTATGATGTGACAGCAGAACCACAAAGGAGCGATACAGGTGAGATCACGGGTATTATCTGTACTGCCCTTGACGTTACAGACTACATTGAAACCCAGAAACGCACCCACATTTTGCAGGAACTTAGCACTGGCTTAGCCAAGGCAACAACAATTCAGCAAATTGCAGATATCTTTACACTCGAGGATATAGAATTAGAAGCACCTCTTATTGTTATTGGGCTTGTAGACAAAACAGGAAGTCATCTGCGCATTATCAATCCTACTCAGTTGCCCCCAAATATAGCCACGAAATTTACCGACATAGCCTTAACTGAGTCACTACCGATGACAGATGTCTTCCGGAACCAGGCATCCCTATGGTTAGAAACAGAAGAAGAAATAAAACAGAGTTACCCTTCTTTGCCCACACAAATCTTGAGTTTCACAAAAACTAAAGCGATTGCGGCTTTGCCTTTGTGCGTTCATGATGAAAATCTCGGTGCTGTGACGATAAGTTATAAACAAACACGCCATTTTTCTGAGAAGAATCGCAAGTTTTTGCAGGCAATTGTCACACAATGTGCTGTAGCCATCAACAGAGTACAAAGTGTTAAGAAAACACAAGAAATAGCAGTTGTTGAGGAGCGTCATCATTTAGCCCGCGAGCTCCATGATGCTGTTAGCCAATCTCTTTTTACTGCAAAACTCATCAGCGAAAGTTTACTGAAATCGCAGGGTGAAAAACATGATAATCAAAAAGCTCTTCTGGAAAATGTTTATGAGTCTATCCGCTCTGCCCAGTCAGAAATGAGGGTACTCCTCTATGAATTACGTCCAGACCAATTGGCTTATGGAGACATTGGCAAACATTTTCAGCACCTTGCTCAACGGGGTAATAATATCTCAAATATCAGTATAAATGTTGATATACCAGAAGAACTCACTTTAACGCATCACGTTAGATTCGCTTTGTATCGGATTACACAGGAAGCATTGAATAATTGCCACAAACATGCAAGCTGTGAGCATATCATGATTAAGCTAGAAGTCATTGATAATCACCTTCATCTGTCAATCATAGATAACGGTGACGGTTTTGATGTTAATTCTCAAACTTCAGGGTTTGGGCTAATGTCGATGATTGAACGCGCTGAGAAGATCAATGCACATTTGCATATTGAGAGTAAAATTGGCGAAGGTACACAAATTCGTATGATAAAAAAGATCATAGATTTATAAGCTTGTGATAGGTTGTTTCAACCATCAGGCAACATTTCGATTTTACGCTCGTAACAACTTTGCATCAACAATATGGGTCAGTTGACTTATTTAATAGGGTCGATTGATTGATATGCTCTGGTCGTTCATCGCTTATAATATATTACGAGTTTTCAGACCAATTAGAAGTAACTGATAGAATATGCAAGATTACATAAATAATTCAAAAAATACTACAGCAGATATTAAAAAACTGCGTGAAATTGCTGAATCTAAAGTCGATAATTTGCCGGACATTCCAGATAAATTGGATTATGATGAAGTCGTCTCTATCGCGCACGAGTTACAGGTACATCAGGTAGAGTTAGAGCTTCAGAATGAAGAGTTACAAATAACACAGACAAGGCTTGCGAAAGCGAGAGATAACTATCGAAATCTTTATGATTTTGCACCTACTGGCTACGCTTCAATATCTGGACATGGTCATATTATACAGGCAAATCATACCTTAGCCTCAATGCTCATGGTCGATAGAAAGACATTACTCAATAGCCCGTTTTCGCAATATATTGCCTCAGAATACCAAGATGTCTATCATATTTTTCGACAAAAATTATTGCAAGGGATAAAGACACATAGCACAGAAATTAAATTAACCCAGACAAATGGCTCAGAATTTGTAGCGGTTGTCAAAGGTACCATTTTTGAAAGTGATGCAAAAACGCCCACTATAATTCATATTGCGATTACGGATATTAATAAACTCAGGACTGCACGATTAGCAGAGCAACGACACAAAGTCATGTCCGATGAATTACGCAAAAGTGCACTTTTACTCAATCAATCTTTAGATTTGTCGGCAGTTCTCAAAAATATCATTCAACTGGCGAAAAATATCGTGAAATATGATGCTTCACAGTTGGTCTTACTTGAGGAAAGTGAAGTTAAAATTATTGTGCGCACTGAAAGTAACGGAAGTTTTGAACTGATTGATGTTGATGATAATTTTGAACTCAGTAGTAGAATTCAGCGTAGCATAAATGAACGCCAATCGCTAAGTATTCCAGATCTTTTCACAGAAAGTGCGCGTAACAACTATTATAAATTTTTCCCTCGGATGCGTTCTTATTTATGTGTACCGATTCAGGCTGAAGAATATGTTATTGGATACATAGAGGTATATGGCACTGAACCAGATTATTTTTCTACCGAACATAGATATTATCTGGAACAATTTACAGCACATGCGGCACTTGCTATAAAGAATGCACAACTCGTGGATGCCTCCCGGGAATTACTTATGCTTCAAGAACGTCAGAAGATAGCAAATGATTTGCACGATAATGTAACGCAAATGCTCTTTTCTTCTAGCATTATTGTCGAGGCACTTTCAAAGAGCGATGATTTAACCTGGATAAAGAAATACTTAACAGATCTATACCAATTAAATCGAGGTGCCTTGAGTGAAATGAATAATGTTTTATTGGAACTGAGAACTGATCAAGCACCGCGTATAAATTTGGCTCATTTGTTGGAGCAACTCAGTAGAGCTGTTACTGGACGTTCAGGGATTACAGTAAAGTCTGACATACAAAGGCATAAGGATTTGCCTATAGACCTACAGCTTGCTTTTTACCGAATTGCTCGTCAGGCGATGGATAATATAATCAACTATGCTAATGCAAACCAAATAATGCTTCACTTAAAAGTAAATGCAAAAATGATTATTATGGAAATTACGGATGATGGCAAAGGATTTAACCCCAATGTTATGAAGAACTCCTCATCTATATATTCATATGCAAATAGTGAGAATCTTGAGATTAGCATTCAATCTGCTGAAGGTAAAGGAACAACAATTAGCGTAATAGGGACTATAGAATGAGTACCCAATCAATTATAAAAGTCGTCATTGTTGATGACCATGACATTGTACGTTATGGGTTGAAAATCGCTTTAGATGATTATGAAAATATTGAGATAGTAGGCGAAGCAAGCGATGGACAGTCGGCAATTGATCTGTGTCAAGAAGTAATGCCAGACGTCGTGTTGATGGATCTAATTATGCCAGAAATGAATGGCTTGACGGCAACACGAATGATTCGCCAAGCAAATCCTCAAATGCAAATTATCATACTCACGAGCTTTGAAAATGAAACTTCTACTCAAGATGTTCTTTCTGCTGGAGCGGTGGGCTATATAGCAAAAAACCTCTCAATTGATGAATTAATTGATGCCATTTACCGGGCTTTTAATGAAGAGATCACAATTTCCAAAGTATTTATGGATACCTTAAAGAGTGATTGAGATCTAGGTTCAATCTAATAACTGATGCTCAATTGCGATGGCGACTGCTCCAGTTCGGCTCTTCGTATGAAGTTTGCTCAAAATGTTACTGACATGATTCTTTGCTGTCGAATCACTGATGTCGAGCTGTTCAGCAATTTCCCAATTATGCAAGCCTTCTACCATTAACGCCAACACATCTTTCTCTCGTTTGGTTAAATCATAGCCAATAGATGGTGGCTTTACAGTTGCATGAATTAACATCTCAGTCGCCGGTTGCGCTAATGTGGTCTCGCCTTTAACTGCCCGTTGAATTGCGTTCACTAATTCATCTCCAGTTATATCTTTCATCAGATATGATATAGCGCCTGCTTTTAGCATATCCTGAATAATATCTTCATTAATGAAGCTCGTCAATGCAATTACGGCTGTATTAGGGCAAGTTTGGCAGATTAGATTGGTCGTTACAACACCATCCATATCTGGTAATTTTATATCCATTAAAACAACATCTGGGCACGACTTACGACAAAGCTCATACGCATCTTTGCCACTACCCACATCTGCTAAGATTTCAATGTCGTCAAACTTTTCAAGCAGAACTTTTAGCCCCTTTCTCACTATATCGTAATCATCAACAATGATAACTCGAATATTTTTTTCAGATGCGTCCATTATTTAATCTTTTCAATAGTGAAATATTTAATCTAAAGTTTAGCGTAAACAATCCTATCATTGCTATTAAGTGGCATTAAACAATATTCATAGCCATTAGAAAGGTTTGGCTGAATTTCAATATCTATAGCAGATAAATTTTTAGGATGACCTCCCAATTTGACCACTTGTCTTCATAAATTTAGATATCTTAACCCACTTACCTATGTAATAAATACCCAATTCACCCATAACAAGTAGGGTGGTTTGGCACAGTGAATAAGATTTAAGCGAAGGTATCATATCAACAGTGTACATAACATATATGAAAGGAATTACAACATGCTAGAATTAGCCTTACTATTCTTAGTCGTTGCAGTTATTGCCGCGATCTTTGGTTTCGGTGGCTTAGCCGGTGCGGCGGCATCTATTGCAGAAATTGTGTTCGTTTTGTTTATTATTTTGTTCATCGCCGCACTTGTGTTACGCGGTGGGCGCTCAGTAACATAGGAGAATAAATCATAATGAATACATCTATAGATGAACCTGTAATTGTTGAAAAAGAAATTGTTAATTCAAAAGTCTCGGAACCGTCTTGGTATCATCATGTTTCTTGGGGTGCAATCCTTGCGGGCGTTGTGGTCGCGTTGTTAACACAATTTGCACTTGAGACATTAGGCATAGCAATTGGTGTAGGGGCAACAGAAGTCGGCAAGGATATGCTTGATACTGGTTTTGTGAGTGCAACCGCAGTTTGGCTTGCCGCCAGTGCATTACTTTCATTATTTGCAGGAGGTCTGGTAACTGGAAAACTTTCAGGAGCGATTGATCCTATGGACGGTGCCTTAGAAGGCATAGTTGTAATGGGAATTGTAACGTTTATTAGTTTCTTTCTTTTAACGACAACTCTAAGTGCAACTTTACGTGGTGTCTCCAATACCATTACTGATGGTCTTTCTTTCATAGGTGCTAGTGCGGAAGATATCTCAACCACTGTCGCTCAAGCAGTTGAATTACGTGACGGCACTCTTGAGGAAATCCGCGCAGAAGCTGAGGATATTTTGGCAGATGACGCATCATTAACTTCATTGCGTGTTGCTGTGGATGATTATCTATTTGCCGACGAACCCGGCAATGATTTACGTCAAGCTACAATTGATGCTTTAGTAACCCAAACAGAACTCACTGAAGATCAAGCTGTTGAACAGCTTAATGAGTGGGAGCAAGAGTTCAATCAGGTAGTGAGTCGAGTTGAAACTGAAGCTGAGCAGGTTGCGAATGATATCGCAGATATTGTTGCGGCGACAGCAGGAATCATATTTATGATTCTTGTAGCAGGTACTTTTGCAGCCGCATCGGGAGGGTTTGTTGCAGTTTCTTCTGCACAGTCTGATGTGCGTGCGGTTCAGCGTGAAACCATTCGTCACCAAACCGCAGAAGTCGTTTCTTAACACATAATTACTCTTTCAACTAACTGACCGATACCCCTTATAGTAAGACAAAGTTCTGAGGTAATGAAGCATAAAAAGGGGTATCGCGACGGCACGGCGAGTATCAAAAGAAATCAAGAAAGAGATTGTCAGCAAGGTAAAGGCAGGTGAACGCGTGGTGGATCTCGCCGAGCAGTACGGTGTCAGTTACAAAACGATCTACGGCTGGCTACGCCAAACCACCGGAAAAAGTGTTGTGTCGGCATTGGAATATAACAAGGTCAAACGCGAAAATGAGGAATTGAAACGCATCATTGGTGAATTGACCTTGAACATGCATACGCAACAAAAGTCGAGATAGTGCGTGAGTCCAGCAACAAAACGGTCAACGCAGAGGCACTCGGCATCAATCTCAAGAATATCTATCGGGAACGCAAACAACCTCCTAAAGACCTTGCCTTGAAAACAGCAATCGAAACGGCCCACCATGAGCATCCTGCTTATGGGCATCGGCGGACGGCAGACCATTTAGGTGTCAACCACAAGCGCACACAGCGCATCATGGCACAGTTTAACCTGCGTCCGCCCGGCGCACCACGCGTCGTTTACTACTGCACACGCTCCACCACGCCTAATCTGTATCCCAATCTGCTCAAAAACCTGGATGAAATCACCATTCCACACCATGTCCGGTGTAGCGATCTTACACGGTTTGTTTATCGGAGTGCAATTTGGTATTTGGCGACCATTGAGGATATTGCCACTCGGCAGATCATCAATGGTGAATTATCGCAAAGTCTGCCCGCGAACGGCGTGTATACATGGTACGTTCGTGGTGGAAATGATGCCGGATGGGGCTTATGTGAGGGTTACGGCGGTGTTGGCTTCACAGTCGGTCAACCGTTGGCACAGGTGATTGTTAAGAGTACGCCCGCACAGAACGGAAATCTAACTGATTTGAACGTGATATTCTCGTGTATCCACGACGCAGAAGCAACCATC
Organism: Anaerolineae bacterium; assembly: GCA_034435575.1. GTDB lineage: Bacteria > Chloroflexota > Anaerolineae > Aggregatilineales > Phototrophicaceae > JAVJSU01. Next base: position 382 of record DAOTXB010000565.1, on the reverse strand, counting down.
TACGAGGTTTATATCGCGGGACCGAACGGCTACATCAGCTACGAACCTTATATTGTCGGCACAGGCGTAACCTGTTCAACCAACTGCGAATTGTCGCTGACTTTCCCCGAAAACGGTGCTTACACATGGTATGTGCGTGGCGGGAACAGTGCCGGGTTAGGCGAATGGAATGGTGAAACGGTGTTCAATATCAGCTTATCATTGCCATCCACGCCGACGTTAAACAGCCCGGTCGATGATGCAGTCATCTATCAGACCAATCGCCCGACTTTCACATGGAGGTAGTAGTATGTAATTGACTGATAGAGCATGAAAAGGCAATCTAGGAAGTAGAAGCTAAACTAATCCAAGAGCCTTTCCATGATCCAAGATATTGTAACGT
>DAOTXB010000564.1:0-7072 GCA_034435575.1 Anaerolineae bacterium | reverse complement strand
CAAAATCCGCGTGGTCGCTTCCGCCCAACCGTTATGGGTGGTGTGAGCATCGGACACTTCAAAATTACCGCTGGTACGTTCGGGGTGATCGTCTACGATACCTTCACCGGAGAAAAGTTCATTCTGTCGAATAATCACGTTATGGCTAATAGCAACGAGGCATTACCCGGCGATGCGATTCTGCAACCGGGTCCGACTGATGGCGGGCAAAATCCGGGCGATAAAGTCGCGTCACTATCCCGCTTTATCCCATTACATTATATTGAAGGCGATGTGAACCCGCCCACACCACCGGATGCGCCAGACCCAACACCGACACCCCGCCCTGATCCTGTTGACCCTAGTGAACCGCCGACACCAAGCTGTGATGTGGTTGATGTGATGGTCAGTTCCGCCAATATGCTAGCGGGCATCCTCGGCTCAGAAAAGCGGGTAGCGGCAAGCACCGTCGCACAGGCGAGCGCTTCCGCATCGTCCAGCACAACCGCGACACAACCCATGACACCCGCCACCGCGCCCACCGTACAATCCACCACCAACACGGTGGATGCCGCCCTTGCTAGCCCCACCGACCCGTCTATGTTTCAGGATGACATTATGAACATCGGGAAGATCATCGGCACAAAACCGCCGACACTGGGGATGTCTGTGAGAAAAATGGGGCGTACCACCGGGCTGACCACTGGCACGGTCAATTTGCTCAATGCGACGGTCAATGTGGCATATAACACCAGCCTAGGCACCCGCACCGCCCGCTTTACCGGACAGGTGATCGCTACAGCGATGAGTCAGGGTGGGGATTCCGGCTCGCTAGTGGTGGATGCTAACGAAAATCGTGCTGTCGGGTTGTTGTTCGCCGGCTCCGGTGTGGCGACCATCTTCACGCCGATTGATATTGTGCTCAACGCACTCAACGTCAAATTCATGTCCTTAGAAGGCTGATACACTTATACTGTTGCCTTATGGCGCTAAAATTGTGTCGCAACTCCACCCACTTTTGCTACAGTCATCGAGTTGCGACGTGCATTCAATTGCATAGCTTACGCATCGGCAACCAACACCTCTTGTGTGGATTGCCAATAGTCATTCAACGCGCCACTCTGCCGTCGATAGGCAAAATACAGCAAAATAAGTTCGATAATTTGTCCAAGCGTTAACCCCAAACTCGCGGCGAGAATACCGTGCATCCCCAGCGAAATGCTCCACCAGACGAACACGACTGTGATGATAAATCCGACGATCATCGCCTGATAAATCGGGTTGGTCTTATCGGCTAACATCAATAAAGCGCGTAGATAACTTTGCAAGGTCGTCAACAGCGGGATGACAATCGCCGACTGTGTCCCGATCAACACCAGATCACGCAAATTTTCTGGAACATCAAGGATGACATTATTGTAGAAGGCGATCATCGGCGTAAAGGCGAAGACCGCCATAAACAGGCTCAAACCGATGCCTAGCCGGAGTGTAAACGTCTTGAGCACTTGATGATTTTGAGCATTCTGATTCAGCGAAATGACGACTTCTTGATAGGCAAGCCCGCCGGAGCGCATCACGAGCATGATCGAAAACACAATGGGCCACGCCGCGAGGCTCTGTGTGGCATCTGGCATACTGGCAAGCCCACGTTCAATAAATGGACGAATGAGCAGGGTAATCACACTGGTCGCGGCTAAGGGAAAATGAAATTTCATCGCATCGGCATAGGTGATCTTTTTGATGTTGGGCTTTAGCGGGGTATTGAGTAATTTCTTGATGTCAGTGCGCGAAACGATGTAAGTATAGATGGATTCTGCGCCAACCGCACAGATCAGCGATAACGCGCCAATGACCGCCCCGGCGATTTGTGTAATCACACCCAGCGCAACCGCAATCCCACCAGAAACGAGAATGCGGACGATTGTCCCGTAGCCAATATAACGCGTTTTCCCGGAACGTATCAGTATGCCTTGGTGAAAGCGCCGATAGCCGATGAACGCGCTAAATAACACCATAATCTGCATTCCGGGACGCGTCTCTGTGATGATGTTTTGTGGAATATTGAGCAAATTATCCAGATAAATATCCAGCAAAGGCGTAAAAGCCATCAGCAAAGCAATGACCGTTACGAACAGGTTAATGCCCATCATAAAACGCCAGAGCACACGATACGCTTGCCGATTACGCGATAGTGCACTGCTGGTCGCCAGAAGCATAATCACAGGGGTTTCGATCAGCACGGAAAGCGAAAAGATGAGACCGAACGCGGCAAGTTGTGTTTCAGAATCAGGCTTGCGCGTAATCACCGCCTGTATCCATGACCCTTCAAATGTCATCAATAGCCACGAAAACGCGAGCGGTAACCAGAAGGTCAGGATTTTGCGATGGGTCATATGCTACTCTTTAGAGTGTGGGAAAATATCCTCCTATTCTATCGCATCCTATCTTCCGGCTAAGTCCACCGGGCAAGATTGGTCATGGTCACACTATCGCTTCATAAATGATTGCTGATTTAGCCCATCATTCTTGTCGTGCCTTCTAATTACAGTCTGTGTCTTGTGGTGGACTAAAACCGCATAAAATCATTAACGATATGGCATTTTGCCCATAAATTGCCGGCAAACATCACCCATTCAGATAACAATTAACGTGCAAGCCTGCTAGAAGCGCTGTAAAATTGAGTGAGAATGGTTTGTAAACCTACTGGAGGTTGTCGTGTCCCGACGAAATAAGCGTATAGCTATATTATTTTGTGCTATGTTGATGATCGTACTAACCGTGATTCCACTCAGCGCACAGGATACAGAACAACCACAGATTGATTGCGCGTTGGCGAGTAACCCCACACTAGAAGCTCGCGAAGCCGCCACTGCCAATGATTTTGAACGCGCCATTGGATTTTTGAATTGTGCGTTGGCGCAAACACCGGACAATGCAACGCTTTATGGTGCGCGTGGATTAGCCTATTTGTTGACGGGCGATGTGGACTCTGCATTAGCGGATTACAACACCTATCAGCAGATGACAGGGGCATATACGCCATTTATGCAGGCACAGATTGACGGGTATACCGCGCTGTCCAATCCCGTATCTGTACAAAACGCGCCAGCAACCGATACTGTGCCCATCGTCACCCCCGGCGACGCGATCTCGTTTTTCCAGCGTGCGCTCTATTTTCAGCGTAGAGGCGAGGTGCAACGTGCAATTCTTGATTATGAGCGTGCCATCGCCATTGATGCGACCAATCCTCTATACTTCGGCGCACGTGGCTATGCTTACATACTCGCCAATCAGCCAGAGCTTGCCATTACCGATTTTCAACAATATGAATCACTGACAGGCACATTACATCCGGTCATGGTGCAACTCATCATGGAGATTCAGCGGAATGATACCCTGCTCGATGATCCGTTATCTGCGGAAGCCGTCGTGCTCAACCCGCCCGCAGTGTCTACCAACGACGCAACTTCATATTATCAGCGTGGGATATATTTCTCACAGAATGGGGAGTATGAACGGGCGATTCTCGATTACAATGTGGCGATAAGCATTGACCCGAACATTCAGAACGTGTATGCGGCGCGGGGCTTTGCCTTTTTGCTGATTGATGAGCCAGAGTTTGCCCTGCGTGATTATGATCGTTATCGAGACATTGCAGGGGAGTATGCCCCATTTATGCAACAACAAATCGAGGCGTTACGTACGCTTGTCGCGGAGCAAAATAGCGAATAGGTCAATGATAATGAATTAACACTGAAAAAGATGGGCGACTCAGATATACCGAGTCGCCCGTTTTTTGTTTAGCAAGCAAGTGATGGTGGGGAGAGGGTGAACGTTGCACCACTTGAGGTACTGACCACCCCGCCTGTTACGAGCACATCTAAGAATGTGGTCGAACCAGACGCACCCGTAAAGCCCGTGAGAGTCACAGGTGAGCCAACGGAGTCGTTCAAATTAATGGTGATCGTGTCGCCCGCGGGCGCGTTATTCCAGCTAATTTGTACGGTACCAGCGGTGACGCATGTCCACCCAGCAGTGAACGGCACGGTTGGCGGTGGCGCCACCGTAATCGCGGCACGTTGTAGTGTGGTACGGACAGAATTACACACCACTTCTCTGTTACGTAACGCCTGCACCTCCCATGCGAAGTCAAAACCTGCACCGAGCGCATTTACACTGACATCAATCGTCGCAGTAGTGGTTGGTGCGCTCACATTCTGCGTGGTGCTTCTACCTGTTTCCAGGTTATAGACAAACAAACGATAGCTATCGACTGCGGTTGCCGGTGCATCCCAGAAGAAGGTCGTGAAGCCATTCCCCAGACCATCCAACGGTGACGAAGCACGGAATCCGGTGCAATCAACCCCACCGGTTGGATCAGTTGTCGGTGTGTTGCCTGTTGGCGGTGTATCCGGCACCTGTACCCCAACAAAGCCACTACCCGCGCCGGGAATGGTCAACACCTGACCCGGCACAATTGTATTCGGATCACCGATCCCGCTAGCATCCATAATGTCTTGCATATTGGCGTTGTAGCGGCGGGCAATGCTAAAGAGCGTATCACCAATCGCAACCGTGTAGGTGGTGTTGTCAATCACGGGCGACGGCAATGTAACCACCGTATCATCACGGAGCGCATCCATCACCGCCATGATGACATCACCGTACTCTTGTTCAGAATCGGTCATCGGGCGCAGGGTTTCCCATGAAAGAATACTGCCATCGGTGGCGGTTGTTGCGATTAACGCTTCATCTTCGCCAATTGCCTGTCCATCAACAGTCAGCAAACTGCCTTCATGCACCATCATCATAATATGTTCAGAATCGAGGTTCATAAAGGAAATGGTCGAGCCAATCCGAATATCGACACCATTCACGGTGAGGTCAACCTGTAAGTTTTCTGGACTGCGTACACCGATAATATTCGGCGCTTCGTTACAAGCAGGTTCTCCGAAGCCGGTGGAAAAATAGAACGATTGCATCGGGGTGCGGGTGGCTACCGTAAAAATCGGCAAGTTATCCAGTGTTGGATCAGGAATGATCGCCTCGCGGGAAAGCCAACCGGCACGTCCGTCCACCAACACCCGCAACCATTCGGCATCACGGCTGATGGCATCCGTGTCGAAGGTGACACCTGCTTCAATAGTCGCAATCGCGTTGGATGCGTTGGTCGGGTTGGAACGAATGGGCGTGGATTGTTGTAAACGCACCGTGATCGGGTCAACTTCCGGCGGTACGGAGGTCGAATCCACCTGATTTTCTACTGCCGCATCACCTAACATGACAAAGGTCACTGCCTGTCCAGGGGCGGTATTAGGCACATTCGCCTGTACATTCATAACCGCGATTCCCCATTGCTCGATCAATTCATCAAGCGGCGAGGTACGAATGGTCTGTACAGTGGTCAGGTCTGCACGGTCTGAAGGGGTATTGAAATAGTCAGCACCAACATCAAAGGTAAAGGTTGAGTCAACCTGTTGATAACCATAACACGCGTTGTTGTTATCCAGACTCGCACAATTTTGTCCGAGCGCGTCTAAGGCAAGTTCAACCAATGGCGGGCATTCTCCCGTTGTTTGGGCGATAGTTTGTATAGTAATAGTCAACAGCATCAATGTGGCAAAACTTAGTACATGAAAGCAACGGTTCATTAGCATTTACTCTCGTCCGTTATGACATACGATTACTTTGAGTCTAGCACAGTGTTTCAGATTCTACCTAATAGAAAAATAAAGAAATTCCAATGCGTTTTTGATGTTACATCGTGTACAGTAAAAATCTAGCAATTATAAGGGATGACAACCACCCGTGCATACCGATGAAATGATCGCTCTGATCCGTGATGGAATTATCAATACGGATGGCACATGGGCAGATTTAGGCGCAGGCAGTGGCAATTTTACTGTCGCCCTGCGGGAAATTGTCGGGCAAGAGGCGATTATCCACGCTATCGACCATAATGCGCGTGATTTGATGCGTAATCAAGCCGCGAATGAGCACCATCAAGCAGATTTTACCCGACCATTGCCAGTTGCAGAATTGGATGGCATATTGATGGCAAATGCCCTGCATTGGGTGCGTAAACAGCAGACCGTGCTGGCACACATTAAAGACGCGCTCAAGCCGGATGGGTGTTTGGTCGTGGTGGAATATGATGTCACAATACCCCGCCCCTATATGGTGCCATATCCCGTTCCGTTCAAGCGCTTATGTGCATTGGGCGAAGCCACAGGATTTACCCGAATCCGCCAGATCGGTCAACGTCAGTCACCGCGCACGGGCACCACGATGATTGCTGTACAACTGTGTCTTAATTGAGCAATCACCTTATAAAACCTAATGAACCTTAATGAACCTCTAAAAACCCACAATTGAAATTCTAATGTCCGTTGTTTATACTGTACTCGTGATGCCCGTTTGTCGTCGTGAGACGATATTTATACACTCATGCAACAATCGAACATCAATAACCTATTTCTCCATTGAAGTAACGGTAAAGTAAAACGAGCCATGATAAGTGAAAAAACCATTCGAGTGCTTGAACTCGATAAAATTTTAGAAAAACTTGCAGAACACACCTCCTTTACTGCGGGTGCTGACCTCGCCTACGATCTTAACCCTTCGACCAATCTCGAAGAAGCGAAGGTATGGCAAAAAGAAACCACAGAAGTGTTGTTGATGTTCGAAAATAACACCAATATCAACCTGAACGGGGTGCGCGATGTGCGCGATATCAGCATTAATGCACAACGCGGTGTGTTGATTGATGCGTCGGTGATGTTGGACATTCGTACCACCCTGCGGCGCGGGACAACGCTCAAGCGCACGATTGGACGTGCCAAACATCAATATCCGTTGATGGCTGAATTGTTAGCAGAAATTGAAGAATGTCCTGAGTTGGTCGATGCCATCGGTAACGCGATTGATGACAATGCCGAGGTCAAGGATTCGGCAAGTGCAAAACTCGCGATTATCCGGCGCGATATGAAGATCGCCTTTGATCGTCTACAAACCAAGCTCAACCGGATTATTTCGTCACCGAATCGTGCGAAGTATCTGCAAGAGGCGATCATCACCACCCGTAACGGGCGTT
>DAOTXB010000563.1:0-19695 GCA_034435575.1 Anaerolineae bacterium | reverse complement strand
TAAAATGACCCGCTTGCGCCCGTAGCGTTCGGAGAGGGAGCCAAATAGCGGGCTTGTAACGCCTGTGCCTGCCTGTATCGCTAACACGTTCTGTGCGGCGCTGAGGGGCACACCAAGCTGACGGGCAATTCCCGGTAACACAGCATAGGGAAAACGTCTTCCCATATTAATAATCAATCGGGCAAATGTGAGGCTGATGACGATATTACGTAGAGTACGATTATCAATTGCATTCGGGTTCTTCGTTGTTGAAAGTGGTGTGATGTTCGTCAATCAGGTGACTCCTGTGTATTGATGACTGTCTAAGGGTCTGATTGTATCGGCTGATTTAGATTGAACGCTTGCCAACTAAGTCCAAGTGCTACGCCAAATAAGACACCCGCTAAACCCCATATCGGTGCGCGTGCGATGATCTCGTCGATCAATTTCCAGGGATAATCAGGAAAAGCGTGGGCGTGGCGTACATTTTTAAATGTCATTAATGCCACTGTGATGAAACTTGTTCCTAAACCAATGGCAAGACCGAGCAAGGGTAAGGCGAGTTGTATGGTGCGTAGCTTGAACTGTTGTCCGCCAAAATGGTGATTGACCCACAAGGTGATGGATAACAGCGATGCAAAACAACCGAGCACGGTTACACCAAGCACATCGCTATCTTCGCGTCCCAACCATACAAAGATAAATATCCCGAGAGCAATTACGATCCAACGCAGGGTACGTGTACGTTCTGGTACCGTCATCAGCGTGATCTACCCGGGTTGCCTGTCACACCAAAGCGCAGAATCATGGATTGGAAGGGTTCAAGATCAACGTATAAGCCCTCATCTGCCATGATGTCGTCGTCATGAAAATGAAAACGGTAAGTATTGGTCAATGCATCATGCAATACCCAGCGATCTTTGAAAATATTTACCCATTCGCCAAGATTGATGATGCCCTGTGACCATAAATGGGTCATGTTGACAACGATCAACCGGAATTGGTCGCCGCGTTGCCACCCGTATGCGATCAAATGATGATGAGTTTCCATACCTTCGCCCGCTGGTTTGAGGTCGAGCAATCGCCATATACCATCTTGATAGATCGGATCACGGGTTTCTGCTAAGAGGCGTTTATAAAAGTGCCCTAATGCACGATTATTTGGTTCTTCTGGTTGTCGGTTGATCTGGACAGGGAGTTTGATTCGCCGTCCGGTGAATTGTCCGTCATGTAGCAAGACGGCACCGGGCAAAGTGGCAATGAGGGTTGCGGCGGCGCGACCTTTTTCAAATCCAATTGTATCTGCCGCGCGTGGCTCATCATGATTTTCAATAAAACGTAACTGACGGGTTTGATAGTTAAGGGGTGCAAGCAGGTGATCGCGCAGATGGCTGACATCGCTCTGTAAAATGCGATCATATAGCGTTTTGTCGTAGGTCATGTCAAAGCCTTGTTGGAGCATCTGATATTCCATGCTCCAGTAAACTTCTGCAATAAATTTGAAGTCTTTATATTGTGCTTTGACCGCCGGAATGATCTCATGCCAGAAATCGGTTTTTGGGGGCTTTGCATTGGCAAGAAAGCGTCCCCATGTGTTGGTAAAAATATCATTGACCATCAACATCGCCATATCACAACGGACACCATCGCACTGTGAGGCGATGTCTAATAGGGTATTTTTGGCGGCGGCGCGATAATCCTTTGAAAAGGCATTGAATTGCGCTGTGTCGATCCATCCGGGGAAGTGCGGGTCGCGTCCATGCCCGACATAAATAGTCTCTCCGTCCTTATTTTCAGTCGGGAAAAACACACCCGGATTATCCTGATGTTGTTGCTCATTGCCTAATACCATACAGGTCGGACGCGCTTGAATGATCGGATGATCTGTGGCGACATGATTCGGGACAAAGTCGAGGATAAGAAGCATACCTCGATGTGAGATCTGCCTGCGAAATTTAGCAAGTCCTTCACGCCCACCTAAGCGTTTATCAACCTGATAACCCCCGATGGCATAAGCCGACCCAATCACATCATCTTCGGTTAGGTCAGGCAATACAGGGCGATATTCGTGCATATAGTTCAGTGCGCTTTCACGTACTGCTTCACTGCGATTCCAGACACCCATTAGCCAGATCACATCGATATTAAGATCGCTGAGTTCATCAATTACGTCGTTTGGGATGTTATCCAGCGTGATGGGTTGACCAAACCGATGGCTCAGATCGGTCAGCCATACAGCTGTGTTAATTTCGTAGATGAACGGTTTATCTTGCCATCTAGTCATTGTTCAAGGTAACCTTTATGGAATATGTGCAGACTATGCCTGTGTGCATTCTAGCGTGACTATCCATGTTTAGTAACCTCTTTTTTGTACAATAGTCACGGCGTTTGTTGGGTTGCGGTGGACAATTACCGTGGTTAACAGGATAATTACACGTAAAATAGTATATTTCCGAAGATACTAACCAACGGGTTTACGGCATGATGTTGTCATCTGTACTGTGATTCGAGCATTTTGGTGATGCAAAGATTTATTTTGAGTGGCATGGTCGTTACTTATTATTGAGGATATATTCTGGTGGATGGATATTTTGTTAGGCATGGTGATGCTGAACAGGTTGAAATGTTGAGTAAAATTCATCGACGCACGATGGCGACAACCGATGAGGCGATGTTATGTCAGTTTTTTTTAGAACGTGGTGGCATGGTGCCTGAACATAGTCATAAAAATGATCAGGTCGGATATATTATTTACGGTAAAATGGAATTGACGATTGGTGATGAAACACAAATCCTGCTTGCAGGAGACAGTTATGCTATACCGGGTGGCGTGTTACATAAAGCCCGTGCATTGATTGACACATTGGCAATTGATGTTTTTTCACCACCGCGTGAAGATTATCGTACGGAAGCACGCTAACACATCAAATGATTTTGTTAATGTGTTCGTTACTTTTTTAGGGTTTGTTTAGCGTAATCGTATAACAGAAAATTTAGAGTTTTACGGAACAGAGATTATGGATTCAACGCAACGAGATCGCCAAAAACGGCGCAGTAGCGCGCGAGAACGACAGAGGGCGCGGCGAAGTAAAAAAATGGCGGCACCATTAAACCGGAGCAAATCCGCAAATCATGGGCAGGCAGATTGGTCATCCTCATTGCGTGAGCTTGCTGGACGCGTATTGACTCAAGCGCGTTATATACTCGGCGATGTGTTGTGGTATTTGCGTCATAATCCACAGATTTTGCGCTGGGTAGGGATGTTCCTAATTATTGTCTTAGTTGGCTATCTGATTACTTTTAGCTTCTCTGGTAAGATTTTCCCGAATATTTCTGCTATGGGTATTGGGCTTGGTGGTAAGTCGGTTGATGAAGCCTCCGCGACGTTACAAAATGCGTGGAATAGTGAAGTTGAAATCGGGGTCTATGTTGATGGCGAACTTATGCGCTCGGTTGCGCCTCCGATTTTGGGTTTAACGCTGAATGCAGATGAGACGGCGAGTGCCGCACGTTCAGCCGGTTTAGCAGGTATCCCGATGGGCTTCACTGTAGAGCCTGTCGTTGATCTTGATTATTTGGCGGCGCAATCATATTTGTTGGATATAACCGACGAAATCAACGCGCCACCCGTTAATGCAGGTTACGCATGGGAAAATGGGCAAGTCGTCGGGGTAGAGGGTCAAGAAGGGCGTTTGTTCGATTTAACGGCGACACTCGATGCGTTAATCGAAAATCCAGAATCAATTACGTCGTCCCGTCGTTTAAATTTGCAGACAAGTATCTTGCGACCTGATGTAAATGACCCGACCCCGTTTCTAGGACAAGTACAACAGCGTGTGAACAATCAACTTGAACTTATTGGGTATGATCCTTTTACCAATAATGAAGTGCGCTGGCCCATCAGCCCGGAAATCTATACCCGCTGGTTAGAAGCCAGTCCGGTGTCGTTGACGTTAAGAGAAGATGCCTTTTTACCCTATGTTGACCAATTAAATGCCAGTTTAAACAACGATGGTGGTAATTTGCGCTATATCGCGGCGGACGAAGCAATGGCGTTTCTACGCGATGCGATTGCCCAGAGTCAAGAGGAAATTTATCTGCGTGTGCGCTATCGTTCGACAGATTATGAAGTACAAACTGGTGATACTGCTATGGCAATTGCGCGTCGAGAGGGTATCCCTTTCTTTTTGCTTGAAGAAGCCAACAGCGGGCGCGACCTCAACGTATTGTCGCCGGGTGATTCGTTACAAATTCCATCCCGTGATGTCACAATGGCGAATCCGCCAATTGCCAGTAAGCGCATTATTGTCGATCTTAATGCACAACATCTGGTTGCGTTTGAAAACGGTCAACAGGTGTTTTCCTGGCCCATCTCATCCGGTGTACCGAATGCGGTGACATCTCCGGGTGTTTATCAGATATTGAACCATGATCCACTGGCGGAGGGCAGTAGTAGCACGTTGTGTGATTCTGCTGGATTGGTTTGTGGTACATGGGAGATGAACTGGTTCATGGGAATTTATGAGGTCAGCCCCGGTTTGGTCAATGGTTTTCATGGGGCTGTGTTGTTGCCAAATGGTAATCTACTCGGTGGTGGCACGGTGGGTAATCCTGCAACATTTGGTTGTGTCATGTCTGTCGATGAAAACGCGCAATTACTCTACGATTGGGCAGAAGTTGGTACCGTCGTCGAAATTGTTTCCAATGAACATTTGCCCATGAGCGACCTCGGGTGGTCGGTCTGGAATGCGGAACTTTAATAGTTGCAATATCTCGATGTCTTGTAAGCGCTCCTAAACTAGGGGCGTTTTTATTTTCTCTTTGTGCAATGTATATGAATTTAAATCGCCTATATTTTGTTGTGAAAATTTCTATGGGTTAGTGAAACCTTGATTAATGACATAATTCATTAACATGACGAAATGTATTGTAATTGTAAATCGATTACAGTGTGTATGAAGTGATGTGTTGCATCAATAGAGTAATTGTGAAACTAGATATTATCGATAGTGAAATTTTTCATGATTAATGCGTGTTGTAATGAAATTTGACGATCTTATGATATTTAGCTATGATACGTACAAGTTAGTTGTGTGGAGTACACAAAATAAATCTTTTAATATTTTTTTCCTTTGCTCCACACGAAAAAACTCTGAATGCCTCACATTTGTGGGGCGTTTTTTGTTTCACTATTATACCCACATTCTTAACCATCCCAATATTTGTCACACCTCAATAAGTTGATTAGACTCTAACCACAACTTGCGTTTATTCTACAAATGGATGTTTCTATGACGAAAACTAAACGGCAATTTGGCACATGGTCAAGCCCTGTATCAGCGGAATCGCTGGCAGGGGAGAAACGCTTGTATGATGTGCAATGGGCAAATGACGAAACGCTCCTCTGGGTGGAAACGCGGGGCAAACACACGGCTCTTGTTTTACAGGAAGGGGTCAATGTAGCGCGTGATCTTACACCATTATCTGTTCGTGGACGTGTCGGGTATGGCGGTGGTGAGTTTCACGTTTTTGGTAATCAGATTGTGTTTTCTACTGGTGACCGCTTGTATCGAACAGGCTTAGACCGATCACCTGCTATACCACTGACACCGTCCTTCGGCGGTCACGCCGCACCGAAAATTTCCCCGGATGGGCGTTATGTCGTTTACGTGCATACTTACGAAGGACGCGACGGATTGGCAATTGTTGACATTGGCGGTGAACAATGGGGGCGTAAACTGTTGTTTGGCACAGATTTTGTGATGCAACCTGCCTGGCATCCATCTAGTCAACAAATAGCCTGTATCACATGGAATCATCCACATATGCCATGGGATCATACCGCATTGCATTTGTTGACATTGGAGAAAGGATCGGATGGGTTTCCCACAGTAGCAGAAAATCGCTTGATTGCTACAGATGCCAGCATCTATCAGCCAGAATTTTCTCCAGACGGACGTTATTTGACATATAGCAGTGATACCTCTGGCTTCCGCCAATTATACCTTCATGATCTTCAAACCGATGAGGTACGTGCGATAACCGGCGCTGAGTCTGGCTTTGAAACAGAAATTGCCTATCGTGATCAGTTTGATGTGGGGGCTGAACACGGCAAACCTGCATGGGTACAGGGTGGACGGGTGTATGGTTGGCAAAATGATAGCCGTCATGTCATGTTTATTCGCAATCAAGAGGGCTTTTATGATTTGTGGCATGTCGATATTGAGCAGGGCATGACCACCAGAATCGACGGATTAGATGATTACACCTTTTTAGATCAGCTTGCCGTCAATCAACAAAATGGTGCAGTTGCAATGATAGCGTCATCGTCACAAATTCCAGCACGGATTATAAGCCTGGATAAAGCTAAAGAGGCAAAAAATGCCCGGGTTCATGCGCGTGCTATGGATGAGTATGTACCATTTGATGCTTTAGCGGACGCAGAACCTCTGCGTTGGCGAGGTGAGGATGGTGATCTGGTATATGGCTTATATTTCTCACCTGCGAGTACCCGTTATCAGAGCGACGGCAAACCACCATTAATCGTCTATATCCACGTTGGTCCCACCGCGCAGGCATCTGCTGAATATGACAAACGCACACAATATTTTGCTACGCGTGGTTATGGCGTGCTCCATGTCAATTATCGAGGGAGCACCGGTTATGGTAGGGTTTATCAAGATAAGTTACGCGGTCAGTGGGGTGTTGCAGATGTTGAAGATGCGGCGAGTGGCGCACAATATCTTGTCGATCAAGGGCGGGTTGACTCTGAAAAGCTAATCATTCTAGGCAGTAGTGCGGGCGGATTCACCGTATTTCAATCATTAGTGGCAAAGCCTGGATTTTATAGAGCAGGGGTGTCATTGTATGGCGTGTCAAATCAGTTTTTGCTCGCGCAGGACACACATAAATTTGAAGCCCATTACAATGATACATTAATTGGTACTTTGCCTGAAGATGCTTCGCTATATCGTGATCGTTCTCCGGTGTTTCATGTAGACAAAATCACAGACCCTGTCATTATCTTTCAAGGCGAAGATGACACTGTGGTGCCGAAGAATCAAGCGGACAGCATTGTGTCATCATTGCGAGCGCGTGGCGTGACGCATGAATATCATGTCTATGAAGGCGAAGGGCATAGCTTCCGTAAACCGGAAACGATTGCCCATTGTCATGGTGCAATATTGGACTTTTTAACACAGGTCGTGATCTATGAGGGTTAGTTAGCACACTATTTACAATATACCCAGACCTCAATGCCTCTGTTTGTTTTTGCCCGCACCCGACGGTAGGCTGAGGTTTCATAATTGTCAATTTTTTCAAGCTCATAAGGCGTGATGGTCAACACAATGCCTTCAACGTCATGGTCAGTAGATTCGAGCAAGATGGGGTAGGTACGGTTACCTATCCCAACCTCTGAACGCAAAAATCCCTTGAGTATTGCCGGTTCACTGTGTGCTTCTCGCCCGAAAACAGCCCGTTGTACCTCAGTATCTAATAATGTTCCGTAGACAAATAATTTTTCCTCAGCCATAACCCCCTCGCATCATGCTATGACGTTTTGACTTGCTCAATATCAGGTGCTTCCGTTGCTTCTGTTGGATCGCGTTTCAGGTTCATCACACGGAAGGTTTCTGCGTATTTAACGCCATACTTTTCACCTGCTTCTGCGTTCCATTTTGCCACCATCTGAATCACTTCATCATCAATTTGTGACTTATGATGTTTAAGTGCCGCTTGTTTCCGGTCTATTGTGCTAGAAATATCTACCGCAAGGTCAACCTGTGACGCAATTGTCAGATAAACGCGATCAACATCATGCGGTTCTAAACCTTCGTCCAGTAATTCAGGGAATATCGGGCGTGTGCCCGCGCTTGGGAACACAGCGTAGAGGGTAGCTTCACCCGCCGCACGGTGGTCAGGATGATTGATGTATCCGCCGTCCATAGCAAAAACGGTTGTTGGGTCAAGCGTGATGACCACCTGAGGGCGAATTTCGCGGATAATACGCGTGATTTCTTTACGCAGTGCCATCGTCGGTTGTAAGGTGCCGTCCTTATGCCCTAGAAAGCGCACATCAGTCACGCCACAAACTGCGGCTGAGGCAATTTGTTCGTTTATGCGCGTTTTGACCAGTGCGTTTAAATCGGCATCCGGCGCATTACTCCCAGCAGAATTATCTGTAATGATCACATATGTGACTTCAGCGCCCGCATCAGTCCATCGCGTTACTGTTCCCGACATCCCGAATTCAATATCATCGGCATGGGCGACGACAACTAACGCACGTTCCGGCACATAAAATTCTTCGTTCTGATTTTTAGACATGGTATCCTCATTGTGTAATTGCAATACCATGCCATTATTGCGCGATTTCATGAGATAAACGTGAAAAAAGCGGAGATTATCCCCCGCTTTTGACGTAATATGTGAACGGAGATTTATCGTACAGGGACAATATCTTCCCAGCCACGCGGTATGAGCAGAAGATAACCCGCCACCCAGCCAGCGTAGTTATCATATTGTACATAGAACCAGCTATTGTCTGCGGTGCGTCCTGTGATATAGACTGCGTTGAATCTTGGGATGACATCAAGAATGTCACCGGATAGTGAAGGAGTCTCACGTAGGTTGATAAAGCTACTCGTCTGACCAGTAACGTATGCGCTGTCTGGCACGTTTTCTAGCGTTGTCGGTGCGAGATTTGTATTATAGTCAATCTCAAGATCCGCAATTAATTGGGATGCACTTGCTTCGATGACCGGTAAATTATCAACGATTGCGTCAACATTGACAGCACAACGGGCTACCCATCCCTCAACCCCATTGTAATCAATCTGAAGCCACATATCATATTGATTTCTGAAGCCGTCACATATGCGTCCAGTTGCGAAGTCATTACGTCCCACAAGGTCAAACGTGGCATCGCCATAGACTACCCCGCGCACAGTATACTGAAAACCGGGTCCAGTTCGCACATTGGTTGCTCGCAGGTCAAAGGTGGTAACAGTTGGGCTATGGTCCTGTGCAAATACTGATGGGGCGACAAGGACAAACGCTAGGGTAGCGATGGCAAGTACAAGAAACTGAAACTTGGCTTTGTTGAACATCGTAATAATCTCCGTTTTTAGTTGAGTTGATGTTCATATCCTAGCCGCTAACAGCG
This sequence comes from Anaerolineae bacterium, assembly GCA_034435575.1. Lineage (GTDB taxonomy): Bacteria > Chloroflexota > Anaerolineae > Aggregatilineales > Phototrophicaceae > JAVJSU01. The sequence continues at coordinate 10,550 of DAOTXB010000563.1, read as the reverse complement.
TACAAAAATGGACGCGCAGACTACCACAAACCCACCCTTACACTACGCTGAAATTCCCGTAGGGGTAGGCAATGGTGCCAGTATGCTTGGCGTAAGGTATGATTTCCATTATAATAAAAATATAGGTAACATATGGTGTTACTGTGAGGTTATCATGTCAATACTAAATAAAAGTGCGTATGGCGAATATGTAGATTTCATCACATCACAACCATCGCCCAATGAAATTCTGAATTTTCGCCCTTCATTAGCGACACAGAAGCGTATCCGTTATCTGATGAATGCTAAACTTGAGGGGGCATTATCCCCGATTGAGCGCGATGAACTTGATGAATACTATCGTGCCAATAGATTCATCCATGAGTTGAAATTGCGGGCACAGCGACGTGTTGAGGAAATATATTGACTATTATATAACGGGATGCTCAAATGTGGCATCCCGTTTGATTCTGTCAATCGGCGTAATCAGTCTTTTTTGATGACATCAACCCCGAGGTAGGGACGAAGCACTTCCGGCACGTTTATACTGCCATCTTCTTGCTGATAATTTTCCAGAATAGCGATAATTGTACGCGTCATCCCTAACCCGCTCCCGTTGAGGGTGTGTACAAATTGTGCGCGTTTTTCCCCTTTTGGACGATATTTGATATTGGCACGCCGAGCCTGAAAGCTCTCCGTATTGCTACATGAACTGACTTCAAGCCATTCTTTACAACCCGGTGCCCACATTTCAATATCATATTTCTTTGTTGCGCTAAAGCCGAGATCTCCGGTGACAATTTCTAGTCGACGGAACGGAATTTTGAGCGCACGGCATAAATCAGCGGCGGCTTCGGTCAATGATTCAAGTTCGGCATAGCTGGTTTCTGGTGAGGTGAACTTATACATTTCCACCTTCTGAAATTGATGCACCCGTTTGATACCGCGTGTGTCGCGTCCTGCGCTGGTTTTTTCTCTTCGGAAACAAGGTGTGTTGCCGACAAAGTACAATGGGAGTTGTTCTTCGTCCAAAATTTCGTCACCATACATATTTGTGATGGCGACTTCTGCTGTGGGAAGCATGTAAATATCCGCTTCTTGATCGTGATAAACGACATCGCGGAATTTAGGAAATTGTGCTGAACCATACATCGCTTCTTCTCTCACGAAGAATGGGACATAGACTTCTTCAAAGCCCTTTTCTCTTGCCATATCGAGAAAGAAATTAACCAGCGCTCTTTGTAAACGTGCGCCCCAACCTTGCAGAATATATGCTCGTGTTCCTGAGAGCTTTACACCGCGCTCAAAGTCGATGATGCCGAGTTCCGGTCCTAATTCCCAGTGGGGTTTAGGCGTGAAGGCAAACTCATAGAATTCACCCTCCGGTGCCCATTCGACATTTGACTCTTCACTGTCGGCGATAGGGACGCTTTCATGGGGCATGTTTGGCAACCACAGCATATGCTCCTGCAATTGGTCATTAATTGGCTTGAGTTGATCGTTGATGTCGTTCACACGATCACTTACCCCGCGTAGCTGGTCAGTTAAGCGATCTAGCACCGTGTTTAGGTCATCATTATTGGCATTCTTATCAACGGGTTCTTGACCTGTAAGGATCGCCTCTGCAAGTACAAGATCATTGTCTTTGAGTGCGTTGGTTGCATGAAAAGCGCGTGCGGCTTTAGTCTCTGTCTCCAGTTTTTTGTCACCACGCAAGCGTCCGACCCCTTTATTGAGCTTGTTGCGATGTGATTGTAAATCTTCGACTTCCTGCAACAACTTGCGCCGTTTTAGGTCTAGTTCGATAATTGCATCGACACGCTCAAGGACTTCTGGCGCATTGAGTTTTGTAATCTGATCCTTCACCCAGTCGGGCTTTTGTCTAATGAGTGCGATGTCTAACATCGGATTGTTTACTCCTCTTGGTTTGGTCTGATATTGTCGCTATGTGTGGGGGTTGGCTGTGTGTCTTCGTCTGACTTTGTGGGTTCTTCTCCTATAGCCACAAAGGGATTGAACTTGTCCGGTAAGGGGCGGGTAAAATCGCGATATAGACGTACCAAGGCGAATGCGCCCCCTATGAAAATCACGGCAAATATCAGGGTGTCAAAGACTTCACGAGTCATAAATTCCAGGTACATTGGATAGATTTACTCCCAATGCCAGCGCGTGTGGCGTGGCATATAATTCGGTCAATCAGATTGTGCCATAACACAATAAAAACACCCACCCTGACCGTTCAGAGTGGGCGAGTACAGTCAATTCTGTATGTTACGCCGGGCGGTGGTCGGGGTCGATAGGGTCGGTTAAGTATCAGAAGAAGAGGATGACTCTTCTGCTTCGTCACGCCAGAGCGGAAGTATCATGAAAAATTTTGTGCCGACGCTCTCGGTACTTTTGAACCACATCTTGCCATTCATCGCTTCTACCTCATGTCTACAAATATGTAGGCTTAAGCCATAGCCAAACTCACTGATAATTTGTGGTTGGCGTGCGCGTTTGAAGATATCAAAGACACGTTCTTGTTCTTTCTCACGTATGCCATAACCTTCATCTTCCATCAGAATTTCGATCTCTTTGCCTTTTACAGTGACTTCGATCTTGATGGGTGTAGCCTTTATGCTGTACATGATAGCATTGCGTAACATGTCGTGCAAGATACGTGTCAGGTACAGTCCAGATGCTTTTACCTGTGTGCCATCCGGGACGCTAATTGTCAAGCGCGAACGATGGTCGGTTGCTTCTGTTTCAGGATCAACCAGCATAATTTCGTCCAATTCTTCTTCAAAATCTTCAAAGAAGTTGATCAGATCAATTTTGCGGATGCTCTTACTCAGTTTGCCCTCAATTTCACCGGTACGCAGGTCTTCGATGCGCTCCAGCATTTGGATCAAGCGCCCGACACGGTACATATGTACGGAGATCAACCGTGTAAATCCGTTTATGCGTCGGCTAAGGGCTTCTACGCCACCTTTAGGGTCATTATGTTTGATGGTTTTATTGATGATGTCAATGTGCCCCTGTGTAGAGCGAATCGCATCATCCATTTCATTGCGAAAGGTATCGATCATTTGCTTGACAAAGCCCCAATCCGGTTTGTCCAGCGTAATCATAATGCCGTCTTCATCGCCAACTTTAAGTTTCACCATCCAACAGGGGATATACGCACCGGAATGATAAATATGAAAGCGGACTTTATCATCATTCTCATCGACTTTTTTACGCACCGTATCAATAGTTTCTTCCGGTGACTTCTGCTGGGCGTTAAAAAGTGTTGCAAGTGCCTCCCAACCGCTGGATTCAACAGTTTTGAAATCCTTCGCGCCGAGAAAATCGCGTGCGGATTGGTTCGCATGATGTAGGCTGTTTTTTGCATCGAAAATCAGGATACCGTGCCCTATGCCATCAAGTACGGTATTTAGTTCGAGTTGGTTATCCGGTGCCATTGGCGTGACCCTAACATTGAATCAATAAAAAGGGATCATAATAATCCCCTTTATTCTAACGTGTTTTTGCAGGTATGCTAATGAAGGTTTGTAGGCTGGCTATTTTTCTGAGCGTAAATGCGGATAGAGTAGCACATCCTTGATTGAGTGCTGGTCAGTGAGTAACATAACCAGACGGTCAACACCCATCCCAAAACCGCCATTCGGGGGCATCCCATAACGCATCGCCCGTAAGTAATCCTCATCAAGCGGGGCGGCTTCATCATCGTCATCATCATAGAGACGTTTCATATCCAGAAAACGTTGTTCCTGATCTCGCGGGTCGTTTAGCTCGGTAAAGGCATTGCCCATTTCCATCCCGGCGATGAAGAATTCAAAGCGTTCCACATGAAAGTCATCATAATCTACGCGCTTGGCGAATGGTGAAATATCACGTGGGTAGTCGATTAAGAATGTTGGCTGAATCAGCTTTGGTTCAACATACTTACTCAAGAGATGATCAACCAATTTACCCCATGTTTGCCCTTTTTCGACCTTATCACCGATAGTATGGAGTGCATCAGTCAGAGCTTCGGCGGTGGTGTGTTCCATGTAATCAATGCCGGATTCATCCTTGATGATGTCGCGCAGCTTAACACGTCGCCACGGTGGTTTGAACTCGATTTCCTCGCCCTGAAAAGTGACCTTTGTGCCACCTGTGACTTGCTCCGACGCGAACGCTACCATGCGCTCGGTAATGTCCATCACACCTTCATAGTCGATATAGGCTTTGTAAAATTCGATCTGCGTAAATTCTGGGTTGTGTTTCCAGCTTACGCCTTCGTTGCGGAAGTCCCGCCCAATTTCATAGACCGCATCAATGCCACCGACAAGTAGGCGTTTTAAGTACAGCTCAAAACTGATACGCAGGTACAACTCTTCATCAAGCTGATTGTGGTGTGTGACAAAAGGACGCGCCGCCGCACCCCCATAAATCGGTTGCAAAACGGGTGTTTCTACCTCTAACATGCCTTCATCATCCAGAAAGTTACGGATAGCTTTCAGCGTTTTGGAGCGTTTGATAAACACATCGCGCACATCTTTGTTGACCGCAAGATCCGCATAGCGTTGACGATAGCGTTGTTCCACATCAGTAAATTCGCCATATTCGGTCACTGTGCCGTCATCATCGACCATTTGCTTAATAACAGGAAGCGGACTTAATGTTTTGCTCAATAGAACGAGAGAATTTGCACGTATACTGACTTCACCGGCGCGGGTACGCATCATCGTGCCTGTCGCTTGTATGAAGTCGTCCATTTCAACGAGTTTGTCTTTGACTAAGGCATATGTTTCTTCACCCAGATCATTCACACGTAAAAATAATTGCACACGTCCACTTTCGTCTTCGATGTGCATGAATGACACTTTGCCTTTAATGTTCAATCGGCGGATGCGCCCGGTGACAGTAACCGCTAATTCTGTGGCTTTTTCTGGATTATCCGCTTCGATTTGTTCAAAAGCCTCAATCGCTTGTGCGTTGGTATGTGTGCGCTGAACGCGACGCGGGAATAGGGAGATTCCCTGTGCTTCTAAACGTTCGGCTTTGTCTACTCGTTCCTGTTCAATTTTGTTTGGTTGCCACATTGGGCGTTTTGCTCCTTAACGCTGATTCGGGTTGTTATGTGCAAAGATCCGCTAACCTGAACAATGCCGCCAATCGTGTGTGATGGCGGCATTGTTGTCAATACTCGTTTGTCGCATAATCAGGGTGATTAATTAATTTCTCTGATGATGTAAACGAAGTCGCCGTCAGGTGCTTTGACCTTGACCTTATCGCCGACTTTAGCACCCATCAAGGCTTTGCCTACCGGGCTTTCTAAAGAAATTTTGCCTTCGCGTGGGTTGGCTTCCGCAGAGCCGACAAGATGAAATAACTCGTCATCGTCATAGCCTTTTTCAACGACTGTCACGCGTGAGCCAATGCGAACCTCGTCCTTCGTACCGTCTTCTTCAATAAGTTCGGCAGTACGTAAGATGCCCTCAATGCGGGTAATTTCTGCTTCGATGAATGCCTGCTCATTCTTAGCGTCTTCATATTCCGCATTTTCTGTGAGTTCGCCACCTTCTTCAAGCGATAGACGCAGGCGTTCTGCGACTTGAGGACGGCGCACCTCAGTCAAATTACGGAGACGCTTTTCCAGAGTTGCCATGCCTTCTTCGGTGAGATACTGTGGTTGGTTAACCATACGGCATTACTCCTTCCGTAGGTAAAATTATAAAGACACAGCGCGTGCTGTGTCATTCTTACATAAAATAGACTGTTTCAAATAAATCAAACGTATCGTTTTATACGTTCCCTATGGTTTGTATTTTGCAATGTATCATGAAATAACTCCCGTGTAAAGTAGGAATCACGTTAACATTCTTGTTGTTGTTCTTAGCTCATGCCTTGCAACGAAATGGTGAATGTTGTGCCCTGCTGTGGTGTGCTTTTGACGGTGATCTTGCCATCAATCAGGGCGATTAATCCATACGCAATAGGGATGCCTAGTCCACTGCCTTTATAAGAACGCACGACATCATTATCTGAACGGAAGAAAAGCTCACCCAATTTGGCTATTTCTTCAGCGGTCATGCCGACACCATTATCTGCAATCGTGATTGTCAGAACATTATCGTTGCCTTCTGCCGTGACTGTCACTTTACCTTCGCCTTCGGGCGAATACTTCAGCGCATTTTCGATTAATTTAACCATCGCACGCGCAAGATGATCGCCATCAATGTTGAGTAAGGGTAGACCGTCTGGCACGACAAACTCTAGTTGGCGATTGAGTTCTTCCGCCAACGCCTTGCCTTCTTTCTCAGCTTGCATAGCGATGTTCTTGTATAAGTCCATCTTCATTTTTGTGGGCAAGACATTGGCACGGAGTTTATTGATATAGCTCATATCAGAAAGCAGACTCTCCATACGACGCGAATTGGCGCGCACGACATCAAGTAGTTGCTGTTGCATCTCATTAAGCTCACCACTCATTGCAGGATTATTGAGCATATCCGAATATCCGCGAATGCTGGTCATCGGGTTACGGAGTTCGTGTACCGCAACTTTCATAAATTCAACATTTTCTAGGATAACCGCACTAGCATCACCACCCGGCATGTTTTTGAGATTCTGTATTTCTTCATCATGTGCTTTTTCAGCATCATTGAGCAGTGTTTCGATTTCTTCGATACGACCAGGTAAACGAACGGGGATAATAGCACCGGTGCGGGCATCATCAAGTAATTGCGATAGTTGCTCTTTTGCTTCCTTTAGCGCGTTACCCGCCATTAGGTATTTCTCCCAGTTTTTAGATACCAGTATCGTTCGCCGAACATACCATCCCCCACATAAAACGCCTGTTTTACATCCTGAATCATCGCTTTGCGGTTGTTCCAGAATGTGCTGAGTTGTGAGCGATAACAATCTATTGCTTGAATTTTCGCAGTGATTTCTGCTTTATCAAATTGAATGAGTTGTGCCTCTAAGTTTAATTCAGTCGGTAAGTTGTCTAATGCCACCTGAATCGCATCAAAATCACGGGTGTAGGGGTATTCTTCATAGAAAATTATTTCCACATCCGGTAGACGTTTGGCGAGGGCAATGCCCCAATTGCGGACAATCTGATGATCTACATGATGACCAACCCCTAAAGGCACATAAATGGATTCGATGTTCACATAGACAAAATTGAGCATCGCCGCTTCGATAAGTAATTGTTTTGGAACGTGATCATCTGGATGAATTGCACCAAAAAGTGCGTCTTCATCAGGATAAAGCGCTTGATTGTTGTGGGTACGATAAACACAGTCAGGGTGTTTGCGGTGTTCTACGCTTACTCCGAGGATTTTGACGGCTTTTTCATCCTCTTGTCGGCGTATAGCGACAGGGTTTTCCCCGATTTGCCACCGTTGATGTAAATCATTCACAATCGGCGTGTTTGGTAAAGGGGTTGGTGGATCACCCGCCATAATATTGATAATGGTGACTTTTTCGTTGTTGTTGGCAAGTTGAAAAAGTCTGCCACCGCAACTGAGTGCCGCATCGTCCAGGTGAGGAGAAAGAAACAGATGCATGATTTATATCGTTTCTTCGGTGATTGCGACATCAAATGTGAATTTACTGCCTTCACCAACAGTGCTTTCAATGGTGACCTGACTGCCCATCTGCTGTACCAGATTCTCGGTAATCGAAAAGCCAAGACCTGTACCCGGCTGTGACCGTGTAAAGCGGTCTTCTGCACGCCAGAATTTACTGCCAAGCATTTTGATATTATCCTCAGAAAGTCCGATGCCTGTATCCTGCACACTAAATTGAATACGGTCATTTATTTGTTTGACGATGATTGTGATGGTGCCACCCTCTGGCGTGTATTTATATGCATTGGTGACAAGGTTGGTCAACACTTGCAACAAACGATAATAATCTACCCACATATTGGGTAAATTTGGCTCAATTTCTTCAACGAGGGTGTGGTTGAGGGCTTTGATCGCTGGCATTGTGCTATCTTTAAGGTCTTTGGTGATTTCTTGCACGTTGACAACCGTTTCTTCCATTAAGAAGTGCCCGCTTTCGATACGGCTGATGTCTGCAAGGTCAGACACAAGTATCTCCATACGCGAGACTGTGTCGCGGATACGACTGACATAAAGTTCTAAACTATCGCTCAAGCCATCTTCCATTTCCATCAATTGGGCGTATCCGGCAATATTGTTCATAGGGGCTTTGAGGTCATGGGCAACAATGCCAACAAATTCACTCTTGGCAAGGTCTGCGGCTTGGACAGCGGAATACAGGCGGGCATTTTCGATGGTAATGGCGGCACGGGCAACGACACGGGCAACAATATCTTGCTCTTCCTCGGTAAAGTCGCTGGATGGATTTCTGCGTAATATCACAACGCCAATCACATCCTGTTCGCGTCGTATGGGCACCATGAGCACAGTTTGTGGCGAATCTGTACCCATCTCAAAATTTAGATTTTTGCCAGTTTGTACAACTTCTGTCACGCGTGGAAACACGGCATCAAGATAATCTGGTTTGAACTCACTATCGAGTAACCCGTAATGATCGACTGCTTCAACACGGGCGGTTTCTTCGTTAACTAGTCCAAGGTGTCCACTGGTTGCGTTTGAGAGGCGCACCGCCCATTCAAGCGTGAATGCCATCGCTTTTTGCACGTTGAGCGTTTCATTGAGTAATAGATCAATTCGGCGCAATTGGCGGAGTTCTTCAACACGCTTTGCCAACTCTTGATCTGTTTCATCAAAGAGCAGGGCGTTATCAAGCGCAATTGCCGCCTGCCCGGAAAATGCGTCCATCGCGTCTAGGTCTTCGTCTTTGAACAACCCCGCGAGTGCCCGGCTATCTACATAAACCACGCCAATCACTGTTCCCCGTGCGCGCAGGGGCGTTGCCATGATACTGCGTAACGCTTGCGCGACAATGCTTGCTTGACCGGAAAAACGTGGGTCTTCGGCGGCGTTTGTCGTCAAAATGGGTGAGCCGGTGTCGAGTACTTGATTTGAGACGGTACGACTATACTTAAAATCTTCGTTTGCTAGTGTTTGCTGATCCAGATTACGTGCGGCTTTTACTGTCAAACCACCGTCATCATCGCGGAGCATCAAAAAACCACGTTCTGCACTTGTGAGCTTGATGATCGAATCCATGACCTGATCGAGCACAGTTTGCAAATCAAGTGATGACCCTAATGATTTACTGACATCGTACAGGGCTTCTAGCCGTCCTACATTGTTTTGTTGTTTTTGCTGATTTCCGATTCTGTCAACCAGATTGATCAGTTTATCTACCTGCTGACCAAGAAATGCTTGATCCACACGGCGCATCTTGACCTGACTACGCAACAGGTTGAGATTGTTACGTACACTGGCGAGTTCGAGTTCAGTAATCGGGGCTTTTTTCGATTTTTCCATAGTTGGCTCGCGCTTATTCGTCATCCTGACTGACGACGTTCTTGTAATAATCACAATAGGCTGTCAGTGGACAGCGTTCGCAATGCGGGGTACGTGCATTACACGTATCTCGCCCGTGGCGAATCAAGTAAATGTGGAACGCATAGTAGTGCTCCGGCGGTACAATCGCCTCCATAACGGGATGTGCTCGATCTGCACTAATTTTATCCGGTAAGAACCCGATTCGTTTACCTGTTCGGTGGACATGGGTATCTACCGGGAAGGCAGGTAGGTTAAAGCCGAAACACAGCACGATAGCGGCAGTCTTTGGTCCAATACCATTGAGCGATGTGAGCCAGTCTTTTGCCTCGTCAATCGGCATATCTGCCAGAAAGTCAATATTATAGGCACCCTGTTCTGCTTTGATCTGTTTTAGCGCCCCCTGGATACGGGGACCTTTCTGATTTGCTAATCCAGCGGAGCGGATCGTATCTATTAACTCATCTTCGGGAGCGTCGACCACAGCCTGCCAGGTTTCGTAGCGTGCCTGAAGCGCATCAAACGCCATATCACGGTTGCGGTCATTGGTATTTTGGCTCAGGATACAACTCACCAATTCATCCATTGGTGATTGTCCGGTACGCCACTCTAGTTCGCCATAGACTTCGCGCAGACTTTCATAGACAGGCTGATATTTCGTCTGACGCTGTGCGAAGTTGTCAATTGTTTGAGAAATGTCTTTGTTTGCCATAGATAGATTGTAAGCGCGGTATTAGCCTGAGGCAAGCACTTCGGTGTTGAGAGCACGTAATGTGCCCAAATATGCCGCTTCTGCAATACGATCCAATCGTCCATCACTCAATTGAATTTTCCATGTGCCGTCCTGGTTCGGGCTGGTGAAGATAATGGCACTATTGTCTTCTGACCATCTGACAGGGCGCACTAGCGTGGTGATCGGTTGTGTCAATGTCGTTTGGCTCATTGTCGTCAGGTCAACGAGCGCGAATACGGTTCTTGTTGATTGTTGTGATGTGCCGAAAAAGTTAATTTGTACTAGTGCATACACGGCATAACGCCCATCCGGTGAGATCAACACATCGCCAACATGAATATAGTCGCGTAGTGCAATCGCATCGATCACATAGCGTATATTCGCATTTAGGTCATGCACGACAACATCAAATGCGT
>DAOTXB010000562.1:0-5882 GCA_034435575.1 Anaerolineae bacterium | reverse complement strand
AAAGTCGAGTCATTCGTCCTGATTAATGCGGAGTTCAGTCGACTACTTATTTGCGGATTTGATACGATCTTCAACCTGTTCACGCACATCTTGGGCTTGGTGCCCCATATTGTTAACGGCATCACGGGTTGCAGTAGATCCTCTTTCGAGCAATTCATCAAGCTGGTTACGAATTTCATCACGGATATTCTCACCACTATCAGGGGCAAGCAACAGGGCGATAATTGCGCCTAAACCGAGGCTAACACCTGCTACTGCCATTGCAACGATCATCTGCTGCCGTTGAGCATTCCGTCGAGCTTCTTCACTGTAATAGACTCGTTCATTCACTGTTTTCGCTCCTTTATGTTCATTGTCTGATTTGTCTTTTCATAATGCGTTTGAGCTGCTCAGATCAATCACACTCGTACAAATGCCTGAAGAAATGTGTCAGCCTTTGTGCGATCTCTTCCTTTACAGTTGAGTCAGTTGCATTCATTTGCATTAATTCTTTACACCATGTGCTCACAAGACCATACTGTTGAGCTTCTACACGATATGCGGAAGCAGTTTCATCAGCTTCTATGTCGTCCGCCGTTTGATTAAAATGGGCTTCTGCCAGGCGGTAAAGTCCTGCGAGGCACTTTAGATTGTGGTGTCCTATGCTAGGATCGGGGCTTTCAAGTCGCATGATGATTCCCAGAGATATACTGTTTGGGTAGCGACTACCGCTAGGCAAGTCGCTACCTTTAGCGACATCTATTTGACGTTCGCCGCCCACTCATCAACCTGGCGTTCAGCTTCTTCTCTGGTGATCCCATAACGTTCCTGAATCTTGCCCACCAGCTGTTCACGTTCACCAGCCGCTTCCTGAACTTCATCGTCAGTCAGCTCACCCCATTTTTCTTTGATCTGACCGCTGAACTGCTTCCAATTGCCTTTGATAGTATCCCAATTCATAATGTGCTTACTCCTTGTTGAATTTATCTGATGTCATTTAGCTTATCGTCTATAGACCGGATTCACACGGGATGGAATGCCTAACTTGGCGTAGGTTAAGTGGACGATGTGTAACCAGATTAACTATTAAAAGAGTGTTGATCTTCGATTTTGCCGTCCTGTCCGTGAATAATGACGTTGACACCGTTATCCTGTGCCATCACTATTGCCTTATCCCGCGCTTCGCCCTGCTCTTCAAATACGAAACTGGCGCGTTTTGCATTGGCACGTCGCACAGCCCAGCCATCAGGATGTGGAACGACGTGTAGATTACGCTCGTCAGACTCTTTAGAACCGTTTTCTACCCATTTCTTTGCTTGCGAAATGGCGATGGGAATGGCACGTCCTTCATCATATTCATCTTCTACCAACGCATTAGCGATTTCAATTGCTTTTCGACGTACCTGCAAATCAAGATTTTTCATTGACTGTGGATAATCTGTTTCTGTCCAGGGCATGCAGTTTCCTCCAATCATCAACGCATAACGCACATCAATAACTTATCTTATCTGCTCTTTTTTGATAGGGATGTACGAGTCGGTTGTTTTCCTTATAGGTTAAGTGGGTAATCTATATAGGGAGGTTCGTCTCATGTGCTATTGCCCCAGTTGAACTATCATAGAGTCGATCATGTACAAAATTCAATATCACTCACGCTATAATCGGAGGCTCACTAAATAAACAGTTTTGGACACAATATGACATCAAAAATCACACTCCTGGGAAAATATAAAGGGGTGAATTACATGGTAGCAGTGGCACTATGTCTCTTGGCATTATTTTTGTCAATTGTTCTAGAGCCGTTTGTAATTCAAGGCCCATTTATCTTTTTTATGGGTGCAGTGACCTTGAGCGCGTGGTTTGGCGGTTTGGGTCCCGGTCTCCTGACAATACTACTTTCCATAATTCTAATAGACTATTTTGTATTTGAGCCTTTGCATGTGCCTTTGGGAAACCCTTCAGATTATGCACAATTGCTGGTCTTTGGCTCGGTTGCCTTCCTCATTTGTTGGATAGAAAATCATCGACGCGAGTCCCAGTTGGCTCTCCGTCAAACGCGTGATGAATTGGCTGCAATTCTGAATGGTGTCAGTAATGGCATTACTACCCAGGACGCAACTGGTAGGGTTATCTACGCTAATGAGTTCGCGGCAATCCACAATGGCTTTCCCTCTGCCCATGCGATGATTCATATGCCCATCAGTGACCTGCACCAGCGCTACGAGTTGTTTGATATGGATGGGAACCCGGTAGACTACACGTCTATGCCACGCTTCCATGTCTTTCGTACAGGTGAGAAAAGTTCGCTAACTTTGCGCCAGCACTTTGTGGATACAGGTGAGAACAAATGGATAACGCTGACAACCTCGCCCATTAAAGATGAAATCGGGCAGGTTCGATTGGTGGTCAATGTCTTCAGAGACATTTCAGAGCGGTATGAGATTGAACGTCTGCAAAGGGAAAATGCCAGTTTTCTACAGCAGCTATTGGACTCATTGCCCATCTTTGTAGGGCAATTATCTACCGAGGGGAAGTTGCTGCAAGTCAGTAAAATGGCGCTGGATTTGGCAGGATTGGTAAGCGACGAAGTGATCGGTAAGCATTTCGACATGACATATTGGTGGTCCTATTCACCAGAAGTGCAAAGTAAGCTGCGTAAGATGATTGCAAAAGCAGCGAGCGGAGAATTCGTGCGGCACGATATGAAAATGCGGGTCGGCACAGACGCATTTCGGACAATTGACTTTATGATTTCTGCCATGAGAGATGCGGATGGAAATATCACGCGACTTATTCCGGCTGCTGTTGATGTAACCCAGCACCGGGAGAGAGAAAACAAAATTGTATCACTTACATATCAGCTTAAAGAGGAAAAAAAACGGCTCAACAATATCATCAGCAATATCCCTGGTATTGTGTTTGAAGGTTTTGGTTCGTCAGAAGATAGTCGACAAAATATCGAGTTCGTTAGCGATTATGTCGAAAAAATGCTGGGATATATGCCAGAAGAATGGGCAAAGAACCCATACTTTTTCCGTGATTGCATTCATCCTGAAGATTTAGAGTACACCATCAACCGCACTCTAGACATTTATAACAGCGTAGGCGCGGGTATCGTGCAATTCCGCCTCATCACCAAAGATGGCTCAATCATCCATGTAGAGTCACGATCTAATGTAGTGACGGATGAAAATGGTAGCCCTATTGGTGTGTATGGTGTCATTATGGATGTCACTGAAAGTAAGCAGATGGAAGCACAGTTGTCACAGTATGCTATTTTGCTAGAAACTCAACGTCAGCGCCTCGCCAATACGATTACCAATGTGCCGGGTATCGTTTATGATATTTCAATTGATCCTGAAACAACCCATCATCAGGTGCAATTCATAAGCGATTATGCGGAAGAAATGTTGGGGTATACACCAGCAATGTGGAAAGAAAATCCAGATTTCTGGCAGGAGACTGTTGTTCATCCAGATGATCGGCGTAAGTTTCAACGACAGGTCATTATGCCAACAGATAATGATCACTCTAGGAAAGTACAGTTCCGGTGTATATGCAAAGATGGCAGTGTTGTTCATGTTGAAGCACGATTTACCTTATTTCAACAGAAAGCTGAATGGCGATCCTTTGGTGTCATCACCGATATTACAGAACGCAAAGTGATTGAGCGCCAGCTTGAAAGTTACATGCAGGAACTCCACCGCTCAAATGAAGAGCTTGAGCAGTTTGCTTACGTCGCATCACATGACCTCCAAGAGCCACTGCGTAAGATCAGAAGTTATCTCCAGCTTATTGAACGACGCTATCACGATCAACTAGATGACGATGGCAAGGAGTTCATCGGTTATGCTGTAGAGGGTGCTGCCCGTATGCGTGCACTCATCAGCGATCTACTGACATATTCTCGTGTTACTCGCGTTAAACGCAATCTAGGCGAACTTAGTGTAGTTAATCTGAATGACATCCTGGCAATTGTGTTCAATACGCTTCAACTTCGAATTCAAGATACCAACGCGAATATCGTTCATGACAAAATGCCGACTATCAACGCCAATGAACGTCAGATGATACAATTGTTCCAGAACCTCCTCTCTAATGCAATTAAGTATCGTCAGAAGGGAGTGCCACCAAAAATTCATATAAGTGTACAAACCTGTGAAGAAGGCTGGTGCTTTAATGTGAGTGATAACGGAATTGGCATTGACCCAGAGCAGCAAAAGCGTATTTTTGCTGTCTTTCAGCGCCTGCACACGCGAACTGCCTATCAGGGCACGGGCATTGGGTTAGCAATTTGCAAGCGTGTGGTGGAAAATCATGATGGGCGCATCTGGGTTGAATCACAATCGGGGGAGGGTGCAACATTTTATTTCACCTTACCATCAATGACTGATACATTGGAGCAAACAGATGAAACAAATACAAATCCTACTGGTTGAAGATGACCCAGGAGATGTGCGTCTTATTCAAGAAGCTTTTCGTAATAGCCATATTTCGTATAATCTGCGCGTTGTTTCTGATGGTATAGAAGCACTGGAAACACTTGGTAGGAAGAGACTCTCGAGAAATGACGCATTGCCTAAGCTCATCTTGCTCGACCTCAATTTACCAGGTAAAGACGGCAAACAGGTATTACATGAGGTTAAATCGGACAAAAATCTCTGGCATATTCCCATCATCGTCTTCTCCACATCAGATAATGAGGATGACATCAAAGCAAGTTATGCCCTGCATGCGAATTGTTACATCACTAAACCGGAAGATTTTGACAAGTATGAAGAAGCTATTCAGATTATCGAGAAATTCTGGCTGACTTTGGCGCAACTCCCTTAATGATCGAGGCATATTATGCGAAATGATGTTACCCGTGTATTGTTAGTCGAAGATGATCCTGTCGATGCGCGGTTAATCCAGGAAATGCTACTTGAAGACTCTACTGACGAGTTCACGATCAGTGTCGTTGATACGCTCAACTCCGCCATTGATAAGGCAGCATCAACGCAACCTCACATCATTTTGCTCGATCTCAGCTTGCCTGACAGTGTCGGCTTGGACACGCTGTTTGCGTTGCGAGCAGAAGCCCCCCCCATACCAATCGTTGTGTTGACAGGTTTGGATGATGTTGCGTTGTTTGGTGTACAGGCAGTGCAAGGTGGCGCGCAGGATTATCTTGTAAAGTCAGATGTAGACTCTAAGTTGCTGCGTCGTTCGATTCGCTACGCGATTGAACGGTTTGACATCGAATCTCGCTTAAGGCGGAGTGAGCAGGAGTATCGTTCACTCATTGACGATGTGTTTGACACATCTATGGTGGCTGTGATTATCCTTGACGCAGATTTCCGTATCGTCTGGTGCAACGAAGCGACTGAAATTTACTTTGGTGTAGAGCGTGAAACGATACTCGGTAAAGACAAACGTCAACTCATTGATGATGAACTGAAATGCATTTTCGCTGACCCGGACGATTATTCAGCGCGTTTGCTGAAAGCCTATGAAGACGGTACGTTTACGGATCGCTTCGAGTGTCTTGTGCTGCCAGAAGATGATCGAGAAGAACGCTGGCTGGAACATTGGAGCCAACCGATCCGCGATGGTATGTATCGTGGTGGGCGTATCGAACAATATACAGATATTACAGATCGCAAACAACTGGAAACTGCTGAACGTGAGCAGCGAGAATTTGCCGAAGCACTCCATGATATTGCGACAACTTTGACAAGTACACTGGATTTGGATGAGGTTTTAGGGCGTATTTTAAGTAATCTTGACCTTATTGTGCCGCATGACTCGGCATCGATCACAATACTGGAAGACGATCACTTATGGGTTGCTCGCCAACGCCAAGGAGAAAAACGAGATACTCAGGAAATCATCGCAGAAGGTCAGTTTCAGATTGAGTACCG
>DAOTXB010000561.1:0-2330 GCA_034435575.1 Anaerolineae bacterium | reverse complement strand
GGATTGCGCTTGCTATGGCATGTACCAAGCACGGGTGACGATTTGCAAATGGTTGATGGCACGGGACAGCCCATCGACTCGCTGATTGTGCCCGCGTCGACACTAATTGACCCACACTATAGCGCACCTGATCCCCAAATTGAGCAGGATATTGTATTTGGCGATGCCATACGATTGCGTGGATTTTCGCTCTCTGACGACATCATCAGCCCGGGGGATACGCTCACACTGACCCTGTTGTGGGACGATGTCAATTTGCTCGAAGGAGATTATGTGACGGCGGTACAACTTGTGAGCGCAGACGGCGATATCATCGCGCAGGGAGATGGTTCTCCGGCGGGATACCCGACATTCGCATGGCGTGATGCACCTATGTTTGCAGATACACGCACACTGACTATCCCCGAAAACGCGCCTATCGGTGACGCATCGCTGAGTATTGGCTGGTACCGTCGTGATGACTTCACACGCTTATCGGTCAACGCAAACGGGGCACGCGATAACCTGTACCGCCTGCCCCGTAGCATCACCATTCAAGATGGGTAAAATGTATTCTTGACTAGTTCGGGTAATCCGCACGAACAATGCGAGTCGGCGAAAGACCATCAAAGATGACGACCCGTACCTTGCCCTCTTCATCCGGTGCAAAATTTACCTGAAATTCACCACTCGTCAGATAATAAACCGTCGCTAACCCATCACGGGTTGTGCCAAGTTCGATATTCTGTGAGGGGTTTTCCGGTAATTCAGCGATGGTATCCGAATCAATCTGCAATGTTCGTAACCCACGATACAGTGTAGGGTAGGCGCTGTAGAAATCCAGAAAGGCATTCCCGTTACGATCAATGCGGGGGAAAATGACCACTGGCAAATCATCACCAGCGAGCAAACGTCCGTCCGCGCCGAGTAAGCGCTCCAAATAGACCTCACCTGTGGTGCAATTTACCGCCACATAATCGGCATTATCAGGATCGCCATTGGTAATGGTGAACTGTACTACCGTGTTTTCTGGCAACGCAAAAGGCGCGTTGATGGTAAAGCTGACCTGATCGCCACCGCCCGAAGTTGCGCCGATAACGGTTGTCTCGTCAAGAAATTCGGTATAGGCTTGCGCGTTGATCGTGACATCGCCCGCGACATCAAAACGCACGGTGAACCCTGCGAGGTTGATTCCCGCGTCACAACCATTAGCAAAACCATCCACGCCGATGATGTTGACACCATTCGTCGCCGATGCTGGAACCACGCCGATGAGCGCGATCATGAACACAGTGATGAGTATTGCGATTTTCTTCGTCATATACGTCTTCCTTTGTCTGTTAGTGGATGCGTACACAACACACACATCTACAGTATAGTACGTTGAAAACAGACTTTCTGGATGTTTGCCCTACGCTTTTGATAATTTCGACTTCGCAATACTTAACGCAAAGGTGCAATAACACAAAAGGCACAAAGCACGACGAAACAGAATCAGGGCATTGAGTGAAATATGCCAGTTTTGGCGGGGTTGCAGTCATTTTCTCTTGTGAGAATGGTTTTAGCCACTTGCGGTCATGATTATGATGCACAAACCGAACTCATGCACCGGCATTGTTTAATTCACGCCAGACAGCATCAAGCACAACAAGCGCCGTCAGGTTATGTAAGCCGTGCCCGGTTTGGAGCGCGTTCGATTGTGTGTAATCATGCGCGAAGAACGTCGTCATATGCACACCATCGCCGTCAAGACCGCGTCCGGGAATTGTGGCGGATACCGTGTCGTAGTCCCACAAAGGTAGCAGATAATCATTCGCAATCTGGCGCAAAATATCGTTATTGACGTTGGAGCCTTCGTTACGATCCGCTTTTGTGCCAATCACCGGAACCACGCCCTGTGCAATCACATATTCGACCACTTCGCGCATGTTGCGGTCAAAAGAACCGGGCACACCGACATCGTTGGAGCCGATTCGGATCAGCACCACACTTGGATTATGCAGACGAATCTCACACTCTACGGGTGATTCACCGCCGAGGCACCCGCCCCCCGCCCACATCGGGTCAAGCAATGTCCATGAGTGCATGCCACGTTGTACCGCACTCCCTTGTCGCCCAAAAGATCCGCCATAAAACTCAATCACTGGTTGTAAATCTGCGTATTGTCCAAGATTGTAGGTATCTGGTACCTGATCAAACCGTGCCAGAAAATGAGGATTTTCAATCGTGCTATCCCCGATCTTAGAAAATGCCTGTGGATTACGTCCCAAACCCAGACCGCGCGTATAAATTTCACGTATATTCTGGCGTACCGCGTCATTCATCAGGATAATCGCGCCGTGTGGCAACCC
>DAOTXB010000560.1:0-5778 GCA_034435575.1 Anaerolineae bacterium | reverse complement strand
TACCAACTGAGCTATAGGGCCTGATCGATTACTGCCTTATTGTACGGACTGTGAAAAGATTTGCAAGCCTTGAATTGTTCACAAACGGTCAAGAAGCAGACCTGCTAAAATTTCAACGCATATCACCCCCGACAATACTCACAACCGACCACCTTGATCCCACCGTGTCCCCATAATGTACTAAACCCTATCACAAAGCACCCGTATATCGTCAGATTTCTTATCTTGTGTTGCATCAATAGTTGGCATAGACTGAACATAGTGATCTTGTAATAGAGAAATATAGACTCACTATCCAATGTTTGTTTGCACACTAGAGTAACCGTATGCCAAAAACCATAATCGTTCTGCCTACTTATAATGAAGCACAAAACTTAACCTTAATGGTCGAGGAATTGTTTGCGTTGCCAGTCGATGATCTGAATCTGCTAATCGTGGATGATGGCTCGCCGGATGGCACCGGACAAATCGCGGATTCATTAGCAGAACAATACGACGGACGTATTCATGTTTTACACCGCACCGAGAAAGCAGGCTTAGGACCAGCATATATCGCAGGCTTTAAGCAAGCCCTTGCGCTGGGGGCGGACTACATCCTCCAAATGGACGCGGATTTTTCCCATCAGCCCAAATATATCCCTGAGATGATTGATGTTCTCGAACAGGGCGCAGATATGGTACTTGCCTCGCGCTTTGTGCGGGGTGGGAGCGTGGATAAATCCTGGGGACTATACCGCAAATTGTTAAGCTGGTTCGCCAATCGCCTTTATGTGCCCACTTTGCTACATATTCCGATTTATGATGCCACCGGTGGCTATCGTCTCTGGCAACGCGAAACGCTCATCGGTTTAGACCTCGACCGTATTCAATCGAATGGGTATGTTTTTCAAGTCGAGATGGCATATGTCGCCGTTAGACTCGGTTTTAAAGTGGTGGAAACGCCAATTTATTTCCCGGATCGTGAACGGGGTGACTCAAAGATGGATTCCAGTATCGCATTAGAAGCCGCAAGGCGTGTGTGGGAGATCCGTCGCCGTCACCATGCCTTGAATCCCTTAATGCGCCGTACCGTCAATTATGCCCTTGATGAACCATCTGCCACACCATCAGAAACACCCATCAGCAATTAACATAGGGTGTGTGCTCAGTTTCATCTTTTGATCTGATGTTAACTGTCCGTGAGATGCGACGTAGGGTATAGTTGATAATGAAAGAAAATACCCTCTAAACATTGCAATATACAGGAGTAAATACAATGGCAAAGTGGGAGTATCTGGTCGTATATCTACAAGATAGCGATGTCGCGCAAGACCAAGAAGATGTCGACATTTATCTTGATGCCGACAAATTCACAGAAAAACTCAACACCTATGGCGACGCCGGTTGGGAATTAGTGAGCTTTGAATGGGAAAAACGCGGTGCAAAAGCCGCGCTCAAGCGACAAAAAAGCTAATCGGCGATTACTTGAGATAAACTTCGGCGATCTTCATACACCTGACAACCCGCGTTCACCGACGTGGGTTTTTTGTTTATAGACAGATAAGGCGATACCTCATGCAATTAGCGCGAAGTTATGGTTTGACCGTACACTAATCATGCAGGTAATCACGATGCTCCCTCCACCGTACACTACGCGCTCTATCACCAGCAACAATCATTCGGGAAAGTTATTGGAGAGAAAACATGCCCGATCCAGCAAATATCACCATACAAGCCACAGACGGTCATCCACTCGTGGCAACGCTGTATCGTTCTATACAACCAAACGGACGCGCAATCGTGATTAATTCTGCGATGGGGGTTCCACGCACATTTTATAATGCCTATGCGGACTTTCTCAGCGGACAGGGCTTTCATGTGCTGACATATGATTATCGTGGTATCGGCGGGTCACTCTCCACTGAGCCGGACATTCAATTATCAGATTGGGGTGTGTACGATCAAGTTGGCGCGATTGATTATCTCGCAACCCAATTTCCCGATGACAAACTTCTGATGGTCGGGCACAGTGTTGGCGGACAATTGCTGGGTTTGGCATCAAATCACACACGGGTTGTCGGTATGTTGGGCATCGCGGCACAAACAGGGTATTGGGGCGCGTGGCAGGGTAATCAACGGGTGTTCATGTTGCTGTTATGGACGGTGATTATTCCCGCCGCCACGTTCATTTTCGGGCGATTACCCCATACAATATTGGGCGGCAAAGAAGATATTCCAAAAGGTGTGGCAACCGAATGGGCACGCGCAGGACGCATGAAACGCTACCTTTATGCCTTATATGCGGGGGAGGACTTTCATTTTTACGATGACATCACCATCCCTATCCGCGCTTATAGTTTCTCCGACGATACCAGTGCCCCAAGCGAAGCGGTTGAGCGCCTTGTAGACCTCTATCCGAATGTTGAATTTGAGTTTAAGCACACCACACCGTCAGACAATCGCGCAGAAAAGATCGGGCATTTTGGTTTCTTTCGTAAGCAATTTGCACCAAATCTGTGGATCGAAACGGCTGTGTGGTTACGCAATCTGTGAGGGGTGCAATTTGCGCGTTATTCACCAAATCCTGATGGTGGGGGTGAAAAATTGTCCAGTCCTTCTGCAAAGTCAATGTCGTCTTCGATTTCTGCTTCGCCCGGTGCAAAATTACGCGCATTATGCTCCGCGACCCAATCATCCGGGCTGAGGCGGGTTGCACGGGCATAATCTCGTTTCGCGCCCAATAGATCACCTAGCGCCCGGCGCACATTACCGCGATTGTTATAAATCATGCTGTTGGCGGGCATCAATTCCTGCGCGCGATTGTAATCTTGTATCGCTTCATCAAGTTTTCCTAGACGACGATAGGCATTACCCCGATTAAAATACGCTTTTCCATGTGAGGTCTGGTTCGCAATCACCGTACTGTAATCATCTATCGCCGCCTGTGTGTTGCCCCTTGCCGCATAAGCATTGCCCCGATTGTAATAGATATCCATGTCGTCCGGCGCAAGCGCCAACGCACGCGTATAGTCTGCGATGGCGGCGGGATAGTTCCCCTGTAACTTATAAGCAACGGCACGGTTAAAATAAACTTCCGCATCTTCCGGGGCAAGTTTGATCGCCACCGAATAATCTTCAATAGCATCTTCATATTGATCGTTCATGCGATGCAGTAACCCACGATTATGCAGTAGGTCGGGGTTTTCTCTCCGGCTGATCGCATTGGTGTAATCGCCGATAACCGTCTGCAAATCTTCGTATTGCTTATAACGTACGAATGCCCGTTGTGCATAAGCATCGGCATTATTGGGGTTTAATACAATTGCCTGACTAAAATCTTCGAGAGCACCATCAATGTCATCAATCTCAAACTTCGCCTGTCCGCGCAGGGTGTAGCCCACATCATCTCGTGCATCTAAAGCAATGGCGGCGGTGAAGTCTTCTAACGCGCTTTCATGATCGCCCTTATTCTGATAAGCCATCCCACGGTTACGGAGCAATTCGCCATTTTGTGGTTCTAAATCTAGCGCCACAGTATAGTCATCAATCGCCCCATCTGCATCGCCCTGATACAGTTTGACAGTTCCCCGTTGCACATAAGCGATTGTGTTATGGGAATCTGCTTTGATCGCTACGGTGCAATCATTGATCGCCGATTGAAAATCACCCTGTAACGCGTGCATTTGTGCACGACTCATATAAGCACTATGGAGTTGTCCATTTAACGATACAGCGCGGTCAAAATCTGCCTGTGCCGAGTCAAGATCACCGCCGCGTTTAAACAGTGCGCCACGGGCATCATACGCCGCCGCGAATTCTGGATTAAAGCGTAATGCATCCGTTAAGGCGGTCATCGCGCCGGTCATATCTTGATATTGCAAGCGTTTTTGTGCGTAAAAATATGCCGCTTCTGCGCTGATGTCGTCGTCAGTCGGTTGTTTACGGGTGTTGATTTTGTCCAATAATGTATCGACTGTGTCCAGTTCATTGGGCTGTGGCGGAGTCAGGCTAATATTGATGCGATCCGGTGTGTGCAACCGCGCAATCAACGTCTCAATGCGCTCGTCAAAATAAGCATAATCCAGTTGAATGGCGCGGGTACTGCCAAGCTGACGATAGCGGGTGTGTCCAAGTTTGGGTTTAAGGTCGTCAAAATCATAATTGCCAAGCAACATCGGTACGACATGCCGTCCACTATCTAACGCCAGACCGAGTTCTTCACGGAAGACGCTATGTGAGTCATCCTCTAGCCATGCGGTGCCCGGTGGCAATAACGCGATGACATGTGTTCGGGCGGAGATTTGCCCGATGACGACCTTACGATCATCCGGCTTAATGGTTCGTACTGGATCATAAAACACATCGAAATCTGCGTTCTGTAAACGCAAATAAATGACGTGCGCGGTAGCACGGCTCGTCCAACGTGGATATGCGATGAAACAGGTTTTTTCTTCGTTCATTAGTGACGGTCACTCTTCAGATTGCGCTACTCAAACACCACGTTTCAAACAGTAGCACATCTCCCTTTAGTCGGCAACTTGTACCCGCGTTTGCAGAGGATACCGTCGTCCATGAAACATGGAACGCTCACGCTTTGATTCGCATTAATGAGAATCCTACTCATAATAGAGGTAGCTGTTGACCGTTAAGATATACAGCCGTTAACATAAGCACAAAGAAGATTTAACACTTAACTGGAGGCAAATAGTCGTATGTCAGTTTCGCTCGAGTTGCAAAAATCCGCAATCAAAGCGAAGGGATTGATACAAAGGACAAAAAACGACCTCACACGCCCTCAATTTATCAAGCAAATGCTCTGGGTCGGCTTATTCTGGCTCATATCACTCGGTATTATTCTGCACAACATTAATCTACTTCGCACCACGTTTACAGACGCTGTCCGCCCGCATGACCTGATTCTAGACTTTGTGCCAGAAATGCCACAATTTTTAATACTGGGGGAAATTGTAGGGACGGCAGGCACACTCATCATCATCACTGTGATGTGGCAATGGCGCTTTGAAAAACTCCCGATGCTCCTGTTCTTATTAGGCGCAATGTACTTATTTCGTAGTTTTGTTATCTTGCTGACACCGCTTGCACAAATTCAGCCTCCTTCAGAGAATTTCACTGAAGCACATTGGATTGCCCAGAATTTTTATCATGGGATGTTCTTTAGTGGTCATGCCGCCAGCGCGTTCATTCAGGCATTTTATATCAAAGGGCACTCGCTCCGTGATGCCGCGCTAGGGTTAGCCTGTGTACAGGTCGTGGTCATCCTGTTCAGCCATTCGCACTACACAATCGACGTGGTCGGCGGCATATTCGTCGCATATTTCTTCACTCATTTTGATTTCATGCGCTTAGTGCCAGCGTTTATGCATGATGTGCGCTGGATGCCGTGGTATCATGAGCGATCAAGCAATAAACACGCAGAAGACTTACTGCGCGATTACGCATAACACATAAACGATAGGTGGAAACGACCAGCAATGGATATTCAACTCAAAGATCGTATTGTTTTGCAATTGCAGGAAATCTCCCGTGAACAAACGCGTGAAATTAGTGACATCTTGCAAGATGCCATCGAAGAATACGTGGAAAAACACACGAATGAGACGAAATTCCGCGCCACCGTGCAAGGGACGATGACACGTCATAAATGGTTGTTGGACGAACTCAAAAAGCGTTAAGCCCCAAAACCTTGATCGTGCAATGCAAATCAGGGTGTGGCAACGTCTCGCATCAACCATTCCTGCCATACCGCCAGCGCGGGACGTGCATTGCCATTTTCATCAT
>DAOTXB010000559.1:0-1626 GCA_034435575.1 Anaerolineae bacterium | reverse complement strand
GGAATAATCACCGCTAATGACCGGAAGGACAGTGTTGGATAAAAGGCGTTAATCAAGATGGATAGCGCCGGAGTTAGCACCAGAATGGGTAGGGGCAGTAATGTTGAGGCGGTGGGTTGCCATTTGCGCCATAGATCGCGCATACCGTCAAATTTGAGCGTAAATGTGCCGATCAAGCCGACAAACGCGAGTATTACCCAGAATAATTCAGGGATGCCGATCAGTTGATAGGTCAATGTGGCATAGACAACGGAAGCATTGGGGAGCGCATGGGGCAATCCACCCGGACGTTCCATCGTAATCTGGCTGATGAGTACTGGAAGCCACGGGAGATAGAGCACCCCAATGGCAATGAACGCGAAAACGAAGGGTTTGAGGGCTTTGCGCTGGGTGATGAGCGCGTGAATCGCTAATCCCAATAACACGAAGCCCCCCCAGTAATGCGTGTAGATGAGGGCTGTTCCTGCGATCACGAAGGCGATTCCGCGTGTGCGGGTGGGTCGTTTCCAGAAGCGCCAATACAACCATAACGTCAGCGTTGATATGAACAATTGCCCGGAATAATGGCGCACTTCCTGCGTCAGTACATTGATGAGATCGTGCAAGGCATAAAATAATGCGGTTAACACACCTGCACGGGAGCTATAGAGCGATTTCCCTAATCGAAATGCAACGGCGATCCCGAGCATGGTCACTATCACCGAGAAATAGCGCATCTCAAAGATCGTATCGCCGGTAAACACGCGCCAACCATCTAACGTGATGAAAAATAGTGGCGGATGCACGTCAACCGCTACCCAGTCGCGCACCGTTTCTATCGGATTAGTCGCATTGGTCGCGCCGATTGTCCAGCCTTCATCTGCCCACAGATCAACCGTGTCAAGTTCTGTCACCAGAAGGGCGAATCCGAGCAAAAATATCGCCACTAATGGCACATAAGGGATCGTTCTACGCATAGCCGATTATCTGTCTCTGGTTAGTTGTCATCATCATCACAGCACAATAACCAGAATCCGGTGTGCTTGCAATGGTTGGTTCGGTTTTGGTGAGGGATTGATGTGGGGTAGAGCCTATTAGAAAAGGGCACATCCCGTAAGATATGCCCTGTGTTGTTGCTTGTTATCACTATATCTGGTGGAGCCTTATTGCCCTAAGCTATTGACGATTTCTATGACTTGTTCTTCAAAATCAGCAAGCTCGCCACCGGCAACGACGACTATCCAGACAAACCCTGCATCAGTTTCTACTACAAAACTGACCGCATTATCGGGCGCTTCTGGTGAGGTATCCAAGGATACACCGATAGCGGGGAAGTCGAAACCATCGTATGGTTCAATTGCATCTGTGACCTGAAAGAACTCTTCTGCAATAAATTGTAGATAGGCTTCCGTTGTCTGCTCAGTAATACCAGCGGCAATCTGTTGCAACCCAGATGGTCCGGTGAAGGCAAGCGCGAGTTCACCATCCAAGGCATTGAGGATTTCGTCTCCTGTAAATGCTTCCAATGTGTCCGGGGATGTTGCCATGAACATAATCGGTTCTTGGCTACTCGTGACCCAACCGTCTGGTAGCGTGACGGTCAATCCGTCGCCAATGTTGAGTTCGCCCATGTCTGCGCTCATTGCC
>DAOTXB010000558.1:0-3069 GCA_034435575.1 Anaerolineae bacterium | reverse complement strand
CGCTGAATCATGCTGATATAAGCTGACAAAGCGTCCAATGAGGATCGCGATATAAAGTGTGCCAACCGAGGCTTGCAAAACAGCAAGCGATTGTGCCATAGGCGCGACGGGGATAATGTCACCATAGCCAAGGGTTGAGAGCGTTACGAGGCTAAAGTAAGTCAGGTTAGTTGGCGTGATTGCTGCACCCGTTGATGCAAGAAAAGCTCCCGGTGACATGAGTTCGATGAGGTTGTATAGTGTTGCGAAAAATGTTGCCATGGAGAAATAGATTGCCACGCCAGCGTACAAGACCTGACGTGTGACAACTTCAGATTCGATGATGAAGGCAACTAATAGCGCAACAATCAAGAATTGTTGCAACAGTCCACTGATATTCCAAGCAACCGCCAAAACTAGTGGCGCTGGGTCAGTGATAATATTAATGAAAGCAAGCAACGTGATGACAAAAGTCAGTAAAATATTAATAACTAGCAAGACGCGGCTACCACTCACAAGATAGATGAAGCTGCACACCACAACGATATATATACCCAGATAAAGCAAGGCAGCAATATCGCCCATCTCAGCAAGTGGATAGCCAATCGTAAGCAAAAAGATAGAAATAAGTAGAAAGGCAATCTTGTTGCCCTCTGCTAAACTAAGGATGATTTCTCTCACTATTACAATGCACTCCCAATAAAACGCATCAACATACAACAAGAATAGATTTGCATATTACATAGGTGGTAACGTAGATATTCTAAACACTTGCTCGCACACCCTCAGGCGTTTCTCCAGTCCACAAACGAAATGCTCGTGAAAAAGAATTTGGATCTTCATACCCCAATAAGAATGCAATTTGCGTGCTACTATAATTCGATTGATGCAGATAATGACGCGCTAATTTTTCTCGCAATCCATCTAGGATTTCCTGAAATGTTGTCCCCTCATTACTTAGGTGGCGTTGTAAGGTTCGGCGACTAACTGCTAGGCGTGATGCAACATCATCAACGTTATATTGCCCGCTTGCTAGAATCTCCATGAGGCAGGCACGAACTTTTTCGGTATAAGTCGAACGTTGGGTTAAATCTTGCATCCGTTGATTGAGTTGTGGCTCGAAAAATGACCACATTGCGTCATTCGCTGTAAGAAAAGGTCGTTCAGCATCTTGTGCAGAAAATGTAATACCATTGAAATCGGATTTTGTGATACGTGTTCTGAAATAGTCCTCGTAAACACTACGTTCTGTAATATCGACACTGGTATGGACACTTAGTGGTACAAGAGGTTCACGTGTTGCAAGGCGTGCCATATGTACCCACCATATTAATTCCATTAATATGACACTAGATGAAGGATTATCATATTCTGGTGATGAGTCTATCTTGATCGTGGTTTTTTCGTTTGTCGTTTCAACTCGTAAATTCAACGGGCATACAAGTGGCTTGTAGTACGTAATGCGCTTAGCTGCAACATTCAAATTCTGACTACAGAAAGCCGCAAATAGTGGTGGACTGAACGATTCAGGTGTACGGCTTGTTGCAAGATCTAACGGGAAGGTCGGATTATCACGTAATACTGCCGCAACCCCATCCCATAGTTTGAAGTATTCCTCGGCAGTGACTGTAATTGGTTTGCGGGATAATAAATCGAGTGGCAAGCTCGCATAACGCAATACATCTTGGGATGAAATCCCCATGTCCCTAAAGTGAACCTGCCAATTTGCTTCTATTGGATATTTACGACTAGACATTTAAGGTTATCCTTTCCAAAAACAATTCATACGCCCTGATAATGTATTCCATATTCCTAAGAGATTTTGAATTGATACATAAATTAGCCCTAAATGCCACTTTGCCGTTTCATCATCGCGATGTACTCTGCATCCGATAGGTTTTCTCTTGTGGCAATCGTCCGTGCGGCACCCGGACCAGCGGTGTAACGCAGCTGATCTGAACCATCGGTGATCGCTTCATAAACGACTTTTGCAATGACGCTCGGTTCCGCGCCGCCACCCTCACTTGCTTGTACAGCTGCGACAACCTTATCAACGAGTGGCTTATACTCGTCGGGACTACCTTCGACATTCAGATCAAAGGATGTCGTGCCAAAGTTCGACTTGATGCCACCGGGTTCAACGATTTTTACTTTGATACCAATGGTTGCCAACTCATATGATAGGGCTTCTGACATGCCTTCAACAGCGAACTTCGATCCATGATAGAGTGTCCCAAGTGGGAAGGTGATCTTCCCACCCACTGAGGAAATATTCACGATGACACCAGACCTATTTTCGCGCATGGTCGGTAAAAATGCTTTCGTGACCATCAGCATACCAATGACGTTGACATCGAACTGTCGTCGCATTTTCTCCTCGTGAGTCGCTTCAAGAATACCGTATGAGCCGTATCCAGCATTGTTCACGAGGGCATCTACTGCACCAAAATCACTGATGATTTGCCGGGCTGCATCGTTGATTGATGCCGTATCACTAACGTCTAGTTGATAGACTGAAACATCCTCAATTTCGGTGAGTTCTGTTTCTTTTTCAGGCGTACGCATGGTGGCTGCGACGCGCCAACCATGTTCTGCGAAGTACTTTGCAGTTGCCTTGCCAAGTCCTGAGCTTGAACCCGTAATGACGATTGATTTCACGATGTTTCTCCTCTATCCATCAGGCGTTTACAATCCAACTTGTTGCTTGATAAGAGCGATAAACTCACTATCGGACATCTGCGCTCTAGCACCAACTAATTGCTCGGCATCTGCACCCATCACATAACGCAGTTGATCTGTACCATCCGTGATCGCGGCGTAGATTGCCTCAGCAATGGGTTCTGCCTCTGATGCCATGGGTGTTGACTGCATTGATGCCATGAACTTCTCAACAAGTGGCATGTATTCCTCTGGACTGCCTTCAATGTTCATATCGAAAGATGTTGTCCCAAAGTTGGTACTAACGCCACCGGGTTCAATGATTTTCACTGTGATGCCGATAGTCGATAATTCGTATGACAGGGCTTCGGACATGCCCTCGACAGCAAATTTCGATCCGTGATAAAGTGTGCCTAGTGGGAGCGCAAACTT
>DAOTXB010000557.1:0-5258 GCA_034435575.1 Anaerolineae bacterium | reverse complement strand
ACCACTACGTATACTTGTCGCTCATGCGGCAGTGCAAACATTATTAAAAACGGAACTAACAAGTGTGGCAACCCGCAATATCACTGCAAAGACTGTGGAGTGTACCGTGTTTTGAAACTCAAACAGCCACATTCGGATGAGACCCAAGAGCAGGTGTTGAGAGCCACGCAAGAACGGGTCAGCCTGCGCGGGATTGAACGTATTTTCAAAGTCTGCCGCCAAATGGATTCGAGACTATCTCGAGCCATTACCCGCATTGCTGATACATTGTTGCTGTATGTGGTCGGTGTTGTGCTTGAGATTGACGAATTATGGTCATTTGTACTGGGTAAAGACCATAAACGTTGGGTTTTGGTAGCGCGATGTCGTCGGACACGTCAAATTGTCGCTTTCTACTTCGGGAAACGAGATGAGAATGCAGCGCGACAATTAGAGCAACGGATGCCTTATACTTATACCTTGTGCCCAATGCAGATATTCGGGCAGGAGGCCTTCATAAGCCGCATACTGGTCAGTATACATTGGGCACAAGAGAAAAAGAGTGGCGCGACCTCTCACATCGAGCGGTGGAATAATACATTACGACAGCGATTAGCACGCTTTGTTCGTAAAACTCTCTCTTTTTCCAAGTGTGACATCATGCACCGAATTATGCTGGCGTAGTTTATCGTTGAGTATAATTTACAAATCGCATCACTTACTACTTAACCACTACCCGTAAATATTGTATTGAATCAAATAATGCAGGATTGTCATTATCGCTATCATAATATTTTTCTTGTGGACTAGTATGCAACAACTGTAGCAATCCTTTTTGCGAAATGAGTATATTGTTGCTAAAATCCGTGAAATCTACTATATCGAGGGAAATTATGTCTGTAAATCCAGACGTTGACGCTGCACTAGAACTTATCCGAACACAACTTGCTCATGAATTGGATGAGCGCAAGATTCCAGGTTTATCGGCAGGTGTTGTCTATGATCAGAATCTCATATGGCATCAAGGCTATGGTCTTGCCAATGTTGAAAAAGAGATTCCGGCTGATGAAAATACGGTCTACCGCGTCGCGTCTATTACGAAGTTATTCACAGCAACCATGCTTATGCAATTACGCGATGCTGGACAACTTTCATTGGATGAGCCGATAGCAAAGTACCTACCCGATTTCCAAATCTCATCTAACTTTTCAGATGCAAAATCACCTACATTCCGGCAGATTGTATCTCACGCTGCTGGCTTGCCACGCGAAGGGCTACATAGTGGTTGGCGTGATATGCAGATGCCCGCAATTAGCGAGCTGATAAAGAGTTTAGAGGATATGGAGATGATCTTGCCAACTATGAAAGACCCCAAATATTCTAATCTCGGTATTGCTATTCTCGGTCATACGCTTAGTTTGATCGCAGGACAATCATATTCTGACTATATTCATGAAAATATCTTGAAGCCACTTGGTATGACGACTAGTGGGTTTATGCGTGATCGCTATACAGATGATGAATATGCGATTAGCTATTATTTGCCAGCGCTTGGCGAACCATTTGGCACCGCACCACACTGGAATGAAAATGGCTTTCGTCCAGCTGGTGGTATGTATTCAACAGTTGCGGAAATGGCAAAATTTATCGCCTTGCAATTTCAAGAAGGAAAAGCTGGCGGTAGTCAAATCCTGGGCAGTAGTACTATCCGTGAAATGCACAACCCGGTACTGATCAATGACAATTTTACAGCTGGTTTTGGGATCGGATGGGGCATGCGTCCCTTCGCGGGATATAAAGTCATCGGACATAGTGGCGGATTGCCCGGATATACCACAAATATTTCTCTGGTTCCGGCGCTAGAGTTAGGCGTACTTGTCTTCACGAACACAGGCACTGCACCTGTGGAAATTGCCGAGACCATGCTTAAACTATTGATACCTGTATTTGAAGCAACGATCAACCGTACAGCGCCCAAGCCAACGCCACAGCAACTAAAAAGCTGGAAACCCTATATCGGACGCTATGCTCTTCGTTCGATGGATGATGGTCTCGAAGTGAAAGTTGTTAAAGGCTTGCTAAAAATTGTGCCATTCGATGGCAATATGGCGGCAAGTATTCGTCTGGACGTGCATGACGAACATCGTTTTAAGATGGTGGGGGGCGCTTCTCAGGGTGAATTAGTGACATTTGAAGTCAATGATGACGGTGTTGTGACGGGCATGTGGCTAGGTCGTTATCCATTTGATCGTATTGGAGAATCATAACATGAGAGTATTTATAGCCAGCCTCGCTACGGAAACAAACACATTCGCTCCGATGCCCACTAGTCTCAACGATTTTTCTGTGGTGCGTGATGGTAACTATACTAGCGAGCATATTCCTCCGGCTGTTTGGGCACGTATGGCACGTGAAAAAGGGTGGGACGTTACAGAAAGCCTCACAGCATTTGCAGAGCCATCTGGTATTACCTTAAGGACGACATATGAATTGCTCCGTGATGAGATATTAGATGATTTAAAGAATGTTATGCCCGTTGATTGTGTGTTGCTAGATTTACACGGTGCGATGGTCGCGGAAGGTTATGACGATTGCGAAGGTGATCTTATCCAACGCATACGACAAATTGTCGGTGGTAATGTTGCTATCGGCGTAGAGCTAGATCTCCATTGCCATATTACGCAGACGATGATTGATAATGCCAGTGTAATCATCACCTACAAAGAATATCCACATACAGATTTTGAAGAGCGTGCTGTTGAAGTCTTTAATGTCACTACCGCCGCCGAACAGGGAAAAGTTCAACCGCACATCGCACTATATGATTGTCGTATGGTTGGCATTTATCACCCTACAACTGATCCGGTCAAAAGTTTTGTGCAACGTATGAAAGACCTTGAAGGCGAAGATGGTGTACTATCAGTATCATTAGGGCACGGTTTCCCCTGGGGTGATGTGGTAGATGTGGGAACGAGGATGCTGGTTGTTACGGATAATCAACCGGAACAGGGCGCACAATTAGCAAAAGAACTTGGGACTGATTTCTTTGCTATGCGGGATCAGATTTTACCCCATCATATGACTATTGATGAAGCATTAGATACTGCGCTGGCGGAAGCTGACAAACCGGTTGTCATCGCTGATGTGTCCGATAATTCAGGCGGTGGCGCACCCAGCGATTCAACCTTTATGCTAAAAGCACTCCTAGAACGTGGTATTGAAGATGTTGCTATCGGTTGCATCTGGGACCCGATTGTTGTTGCTGTTGTAATGGCGGCAGGCAAGGGCGCGACGCTTGACTTACGTATCGGTGGCAAAATGGGACCGATGTCGGGTGATCCGGTTGATGTGAAAGCCGAAGTGCTCCAATTAGCTCCTGACGCAATCCAGCACTTTGGCAATGAAGGGTCACAAATGGTGGTCGAACTGGGTGATAGCGTAGCGATTCGTACGCAAGGTATTGACATCGTGATGATCTCTAAACGGACACAAACCTTTACGCCCGAAGTATTCACCAATGTGGGTATAAACCCGACTCAGAAGAAAATACTGATCGTTAAATCTATGCACCATTTCTATGCCGGTTTCGCCCCTATTGCCTCGCGCATCATTCACTGTGCCACTCCCGGAGCAGTCGCGCCGGATTTTGCCAATATTCCGTTCAAAAAGGCGCTACATGATAAATGGCCCCTGAATGCTAACCCTTTCCAATAGGAGTACCAATAATGGTTAACGATCAATTAAATGCCTTATTTGAACAAGCGCTTAAGGATTGGAATACACCTGGACTTGCCCTACTCGCGGTAAAAGATGGTCAGGTAGTGTTCGCAGAAGGGTATGGTGTCACTGATATTGATGACCCAAAACCGGTGGATAAGGAAACACTCTTTGCTATCGGTTCCTGTACGAAAGCCTTTACCGCAATGGGCATTGCGCTCCTTATTGATGAGGGCAAACTTACATGGGACACTCCGATACGTGAGTATATGCCAGATTTCCGGTTATATGATGATTTTGCTACATCACAGATCACCGTACGAGACCTACTTTGCCATCGCTCTGGTTTGCCCCGCCATGACTTAAGCTGGTATGGCACAACGCGCACACGTCAACAATTATATGGTGGATTACGTTACCTTAAGCCGACACAGCCATTTCGTTACGTATTTCAATATCAAAACTTGATGTACATGACGGCAGGTTGTTTGATCGAATCAATCACAGGGCAGACATGGGAAGCATTTACGCAAGAGCGAATTCTTGACCAATTAGGCATGTCGCAAAGTAATTTATCGACCATCGGATGTGAAAATCTGGATAATGCCGCACGGGCACATCGTGTAAAAGAAGATGTAATTGAACGTATTCCCTATCGTAATCTGGATGCTATCGGACCTGCTGGCTCTATAAATTCCAATCTGGTGGAAATGGCAAAGTGGCTAGATATCCATCTAAATGGGGGTAAGCTGGGTGATAAACAGTTTGTTTCGGAAGACAATCTAAAACAGATGCACACCCCACACATGCCGATCCCGATCACACCGGTAACCGCGATCTTAGACATGCCTGATTTAAAGCATCATTCTTACGGATTAGGCTGGGCGACGCAGGTTTATCGCGGGCATATTATGGTGCGCCATACCGGGGGTATTGATGGCTTTATCACGCAGACCTTCTTCTTGCCGGAACAGAATATCGGAATTGTTGCCTTTAACAATGGTGGTACCTCTTTATCCATCGTGGCATCCTATCTTTTGTTAGACCATCTAATGGATTTATCATCAATCGACTGGAGCAAACGCTATAAATCATTAGAAGCCAAAGCAAAAGCAATGACGGAAGAGGGCAAGGAAGAATTTTTAGCGGACCAACAATCTGTCAAGCCGACGCATCCGCTTGAGGATTATGCGGGCACCTATGAACACGGTGGTTATGGCACATTTAAGATCACCTACAGCGATGATATGCTGTCAGCAGTCTACAATGGCATTACCTTTGTTGTCACCCCGCATCATTATGAAGTGTTCAAGTTTGAGAGTGAAAAACTAGAAACACTCACACTCGGAGATTTTGGGTCTGATCTAAAAGGCAACATCAATTGTTTACGGATCACATTAGAACCTACGGGTGAACCTATCGTATTCACGAAACATAATATTGAGGACGTGGACTAAATCGCATGATCTAATCGTGACTTTCGTAGATCTGGAAATGCTGATAAATTTTGTCCAGATGTTCCAATCGTTGTTCGGCATCTTCAGTATGACGTAATAGCAACG
>DAOTXB010000556.1:0-6877 GCA_034435575.1 Anaerolineae bacterium | reverse complement strand
TGGGATGATGTTAGTGGTGCAAAAGATCAACTTCGGCGTTTGACGATAAGTAATGCAACACCTGGGTTCTTTATTATTCTGGATGCTGTTACCGTTCGTGGTGATGGGTTACCTGCTGGTGAATATAACGATAGCGACTTCCAGATTGATTACAGTCCGACATACGATATTGCTACTAATCCAACGGGTTGGTTAACAGGTATTGCAAGTCCTTCAGCGTTCGGTGCTACCCTGTCTTATACATCTGCACAAAATGCAACGATGACGTTTGATGTTGATGGTGATGATGTTGACACATTGGTGGTCTACTACACGATGGGCTTGGCATGGAGTTCATTTGATATCTACGTCAATGGAGCCTTACGTAAAACAGTAGATACGAATTCTGCAACAACACTATTCGGTCAGTCGGCAGTCGTTACAGGGATTGGATCAGGTATTAATACTGTTCAAATCCGTAATAGGTCGAATGCTTTCCTTGTTGTTGAAGGCATTGAGCTGATACAAGCAGAATCTGCCTTGACAGCAGGTTCATATGATGCTGACGACTCTCGTGTAAGTTATATCGGCAATTGGGTTGACTATGCAGGCGTTGGTCCAGAAGATGGCACACTTCGCTATTCTGCTGATTTAAATGCGACTGCAGTTTTCCGAATTGATGGCAATGGGGTCACAGTTAACCGTACTATGGCGACTGGCTGGGGACAGATGGAAGTCTGTATCGGCTTGAATAACTGTACAACGTTTGGTGGAGACGCTGCAGTCACATTGTGGAGCGAGCCAGCAACAGTTAGATCATCAATTTCTGGTATACAGACGGTGACTGTCCGAAGCCTTGATATTGGGGTGATTGGTATCGATACAATTGAGGTGATCAATGCTACCGAAGGTATGGGACCGGGTTATTATGAAGAAGATGACCCTAACCTAGCGTACCAAGGTACATGGACACCGTGGATCGTACCTCAGGTACTTGGTGGGACAGCGGTCTATAGTAATGATTTAGATGCAGTTATCACATTCTCCGTTAATGCTAGCCTGATTGATGAAATCGCTATCTACTATCCAGGTGGTGTCGGTTGGGGCGGAATGCGCGTCTGTAACGGTAATTCCTGTCAATCAATCAACTTGAACATCGCACCATTGGCTTACAATAATATTCAGCGCATCCCCAAAGCATTGTTAAACCTTAACAATGAGACTAATGCGACAATTACTATACAAAGTAATGGTGGTTTTATGGGTGTCGAGGCGATTCAGCTCATTCCGCCTGCTGGTTCATTGACTGCTGGTTACTATGAAGAAACGGAACAGTCAACGGGCTTTAACCTCACTTATACAGGGGGGTGGGTGCCGTTTGCAGGGGTTGGTCCACGCGGTGGTAGTATGCGCTATACCAATAGCACATCAGAATCTGCCACATTTAGTGTTGTCCCCAATGATATCGATGGTATTGTCATCTATCACACAGGTGGTTTAGGTTATGGTGGTCTATCAGTGTGTAATGGGTTAGATTGTGATGTTATTCCAAATCCAACACCGACTGTGGCATCATTTGGCAACCGAACCTTTATCCCCAAAGCAGACTTAAATCTGCCAGCCAGCAACGATGCCAGTTCAATTACGATTCGTCCAGAGACGAACGGACTGTATATTGGTTTAGAAGCATTGCATATCGTTAGCGCTGACCCAGATACAGCTGTGCCTAACTTTGGTGAGTTAACCTCTGGTATCAATGCTCCGGATAGTGATAGCTTCTTATACGCTGGTACATGGATCAACTATCAAGATGCTGTCAATATCCCCAGCGGTGTGTGGGAATATTCCTCTGACCAGACCTCAGCCGTGTTCTTTGTAGTCGATGGTCCGGGTATTGTGATCAATCATGGCGCAAGTTCCACTTACGGCAACATTGAAGTCTGTATTGATGGTGATGAATGTCGCGTCCTGAGCACATACGATGAAATTTTCAAATGGAAATCATCAACCAGTGTCTGGTTTGATAACCCCGGTGTTCATAGCGTGGAAATTCGTTCAATAGACGTTAACCTTGTCGCTATTGAATCCATTGAAGCGTTGACTGGCTCACAACCTGAGTTGGTCACGGAAACTTACTACGAAGAAACTGTGCAGGAACTCAACTATAGTGGGCTGTGGTATCCGCTTACGTCGGTGGGTTCTGCTGGTGGTACGCTGGAATATGGTTTGACTAGCGCTACCAATAACCCGCAGGTCAGTTTTGAGGTAGATACGACCAATCTTGATGCCATCGTGATCTATCATCCGATAAGTCCGGGCTGGGGAACGATGGTCATCTGTCGTAACCAGAACGATGATTGTCAAACCATCACCTTAAATAATGTATTGGCACAAAACGGAGTGACAACCCGTATCAGTACAGCGAGCCTGAACCTGGCGGCTGGTACTGAAACAGTGACAATTCGGGCGCAAACCGGCTATGCGGCGATTGAAGCTATTCAACTTGTCCGTACACAGGCACTTGCACCGGGTTACTATGAAGAAACACCACAAAGTACCGGCTTCAACCTTGAATACACTGCCGGTTGGTTAAGTTTAGAAACGATTGGACCGCGTGGTGGCAATATGCGCTATACCAGCAACATAGCAGATACCGCAACGTTTGATGTTATCCCGAATAATATTGATGGTATCGTGGTTTACCATACCGGTGGTGTAGGTTATGGTGGTATGAATGTCTGTAATGGTGGTACCTGTGTGTTGATTTCTAATCCGACACCAGCAATCGCTAGTTATGGGAACCGTACCTATATTCCTAAAGCGAATCTTGGATTAGGCACCGGAACTGGCGAAGTTGAGATCGCCATACGTCCAGAAACAAATGGACTGTTTATCGGTCTGGAAGCATTGCATATCATCGGTGGCGGCAGTTCCTTGCCATTACTACCGGATGGTCGCAATAGTGCTGACTCCGATAATCTTGAATATATTGGAAACTGGATCGACTATGCCGCACCAACAGGTCCGCTTGGTGGCGTGCTCAGCTATTCATCTGAACAAGCGGCTTCGGTTATGTTCCGTATCAATGGTGACGGTATTACACTCTATCGCACATTAGCGTTGGGATGGGGCGCGTTTGAAGTCTGTATAGACGGTAATCAATGTGAAATATTTACGAATAACGCGGCAACGACTGTTTGGGCACAACCTGTCACAGTCCGTGCAGATAGTGGTGTTGGTGAACACGTCGTAGAAATTCGGAGCTTAGATATTGGTGTGATTGGTATCGAGACTATTGAAGTTATCGAGCCTGCATCCGCACTTACGCCTACTGCAATCTATCATGAGCTTGACCCGAACCTGACATACACCAACACGGTCAGTGCAGGTTTGGTGGATTGGACACCACTTTATACCCCAACCGCAACGGGTGGTTCAGCAATTTACACCAACGACCCCGCAGATACATTGACGTTTAATGTGGATGCAGTACAGGCAACAGAGTTGATTATCTATCATGCTGGTTCTGTTGGTTGGGGCACGATGCAAGTCTGTAGTGCAGGTAATGCGGATTGTGTGACGCGTAACACGGCAACCTCACCTATGGCTTATGGTAATGAATGGGTGATTAACATTAGCAACGGTGGTGGTGTTGATGATCTTGACCTGACAGGTGCTAATGCACAGGTGACAATCAACGCCCTATCTGGTTTCATTGGTGTTGAGTCCATTGGCATACTTGGGGCTACAGAGCCACTTACACCAGGTATGTATGAAGAGAGTGACCTCAACCTGGCATACACAGGGACATGGATTGATCTTCCGGGCTTGACATATAGCGGTGGTCAAACAGTTTACACAACACAAAACGGAGCCGCTGTCTCCTTCTCAATCACAGATACAACTGGTTTCACTATTTTCTATAGTCGTTTTGCCACAGGTGTGAGTGCAGATATGCGTATCTGTTACACGCGTCAGAGTAATGGTGATACCAACTGTAACGCTGGTTCAGATGGTGTGGTATCAACTGTGTCTCCAACCGGTGTTACACAGGACTTCTATGGATATAGTGTCTTTGGTCTGCCACATCGAAATGTGAGTGATACAGCAGATGAGACATATAATGTGACGATTAGTCATAATAGCCCAGCATCACCGTTGACATACCTGATTCTAGATAGTATCTATGTCCTCGGAGATCATGACGGTCCAACCTTGACATCGACTACACCGGGTTCACCAAATGGTCAGCCAGTGTTGTATGATGCTAATACGGAAAACGTCACCTATGGTCCAGAAGTTACATGGTTATCAGGTGTACTTGCTGGTTATATAGGGGAGACGTATCACTATTCAACGTATTCCGGTGCAACCGCGCAGGCAACTATCGAGGGTAATCAGGTCACGGTTTATCAGACTGTTTACCCCAGTGGTAGTCTGGACGTACAATTCTGTGTCGTACAAGCAGGTGGGAACCTCTCAAGCAACCTGCAATGTACTGACTTTGCACAGTTGAATGCAACTACAGTCGTGGGCGCACCAATCGCATTATATGGTTTTGGCTACGATGAACGTGATATTGTGTTCCAGAATCGCAGTTATGGGCTTGGCTTCTTCCTAGACGGACTGGAAGTGCGTTAAGCTAAAATCGAATAAATAAATCTAAAGTATGCTGGTCTGTACAACACTGTGCAGACCAGTATGTTTGTCTAATAGCTATGTATGTGAGTAATCGAAAGAGGGACGGACGTGATGACAAAGTTGCTTAAAACGTACCGAATAATTCTGCCGTTAATATTGATCGTGCCGTTAGTGTTAGTTGCCTGTGGTAGTGAAGGTGATTCATCTGAGGCGCTTCCTACACGAGTTGTTGTTGGCGGTGATGATGATGTTACTGCGGAGGTTACCGAGGCGGTAGTGGATGTACCCACAGAAGATCCGGCACCGACTGAAGAACCAGAGGTTACAGCATCTGCTGATGACACCACCACAGACCCTACACCTACGCAAGAAACTGAGGAAAATGCACCACCTCCGCCCCCGCCACCACCGGGCGGTGGTCCTACGGATAACACAAATCAACAATCGACATCAGATGAGGTGACCCCCGTTGGTCCACCGGGATCAACAGATGGGCAACCGACAAACAATGCCGCACCGCCCGGAGTACAGAGTAATGCAATGACAGAATTCTCTTCCCTTGAGGTCGGTACATCGGTATTGATAAGTGGCACGGTGAGCATTTTCGGTGACGGTGAAGAGGCTATCCCGCTAATCACCGATGCGAACGGGATGAGTATCGAGATGCAAGCGCCGACAAGTATGGCAGAAGCCTTTCTTGATAGTATCGTAGAGGTCTTTGGCGAGATCGTCGAAGCTAGTGGCGACACGGATGCCGGCATTGCGATTGTGCCGTCCGCTTTTAGTGGTTCGGATACTGTTGCTGGACCCGGCGGTTTACCCGCAAATGATACAGGCAATAGTGATGATAACAATGCGCCGCCATTTCTCTCTCAAACAGAGGGTCAAGTCCTTGATTTCACCGTTGAAGTCGGCGCGACAGCCTTACAAACCTATGATAGCGTTGTTGAGTCCTTGGATGATGCCCTTGAAGGTCTGATATGGACACGGTTATCTGGCTCTAGCACCAATGGTTGGACAATTGACTTTTTCAATCCTGATGCGTTTACTGTACAGAGCTATGTGGTTGATGCGGAAGGTGTTGTCACGGCGACAGCGCCCTCGCCCGCACCACCCATTAGTGACCCTGAGACGGATCAGATTGATCGTGATTTGGTCGTTGTAGACAGTGATTATGTTGAGGAACAGCTTGGCAATGGGGAGGAAACACCGTTCGGCGCACCAATTGTGATCCTTGCGACCACACCTGATGGTGGCATCGCCTGGACAATCCTCGGTCCAGAACAAATTGCGATTGATGCAACGACAGACCCTGAATAAGTAGACTCATAACGATGCCGGTGTGGATAATGTGCCCAACACAATGACCATGCCGGTATCGTTTCTTACGGTTGTGTCTGCTGTATCCGTGCTAGGATATGGTCACTAATCCGTACATAGGGAGTGCCCGCAAGATGCCCCGTAAAATCACGATGATTGTTTTGTTATGCCTGCTATTTGTTGGACTGCACACAATATCTGCACAGTCCACTATAAATGATGACTTGCAAGCTCTGCTAGATGAATATCGTACGCTAGAAAGCCCTGCTGTCAGCCTGATGGTATGGACACCCGACGCAACCTATAGCGCGGCGAGTGGTGTGGTTGATCTTGACTCTCGCATAGCTGTCACCATTGATGATCGTTTTAGGCTTGGCAGTGTCTCTAAAACCTATATGGCTGTGGCGGCTCTGCAACTTGTCGAGGCTGGTTTGATTGACATTGATGCCCCCCTTGATGACTATTTGCCCGCGACGGTTATTAACAATATTGATGGTGCCGATTCCGTGACGGTGCGTCATTTATTGACCATGACCAGCGGGTTAGCAGAATATCTGTTGGACGACTTCTGGGATGCGGTCATTGATAATCCGACCTATACATGGACAGCTATAGACGCTATCGAACAGTATGTCTATGGTGAGCCAGCGATTTTCGCGCCTGGTGAAGATTTTGAATATACCAACACCAATTACCTCCTGCTCCAAATCATCGCGGAGTCCGTTACCGGTGAGCCATTACACGTTATCTTCCGCGAAAATCTACTCAA
This sequence comes from Anaerolineae bacterium, assembly GCA_034435575.1. Lineage (GTDB taxonomy): Bacteria > Chloroflexota > Anaerolineae > Aggregatilineales > Phototrophicaceae > JAVJSU01. Next base: position 168 of record DAOTXB010000556.1, on the reverse strand, counting down.
CCCCATCGGTGCGGAGAACACGTACACCCAAATTGGTGAGACACTTCCGGGTGAGTTTGTACACGGCTATGAAGATTTAGACGGTGATGGCGAGATCGACGACGCGTTCGGTATCAATGACGGCGCAGGGCTGGGCGATGGTGCGCTAATTGCAAATGCGGCTGATGT
>DAOTXB010000555.1:0-3814 GCA_034435575.1 Anaerolineae bacterium | reverse complement strand
TATCATTTTATGAAGATGAAGTTGCATCCATGCGCTTTGTGACCTGGGTGCTTTGCGCTATGCTCTTAAAAATATGACTGTTAATCAACATCTTCATGATAGGAGTGGATAAAATGGCAGATTTGATCCTTACTAAACGGGAAAATGAAATAGTACACATCATCCTCAACCGCCCTGATAAGCGCAATGCGTTGAACATGCCGATGATGGAGCAACTTGACACCGCCTTTGACACAATCGAGCGTATGGATGGAGTCCGTGTGGTGATAATTCGGGCAGAGGGCAAAGGATTTTCCGCAGGTATTGACCTCACAAGTTTTATGACCGGAGAACTCAATGATCGCTTCGGGCAAGGATGGCGCGACAACTTATTTACATTGACCGCCTATTATCAAGGGATTTTTAATAAGATCGAAGCCTGTACCTATCCGGTAATCGCCGTGATGCACAATTATTGCCTCGGCATGGGGATGGAATTAGCGCTAGCATGCGATTTTCGGATTGCGTCGCAGGGCACAAGGCTCGGCTTACCAGAAACACGCATCGGCTTAATCCCGGATGTCGGCGGAACAACGCGCCTTGTCCGCACCATTGGTGTGCCCCGCGCTAAAGAATACATTATGACCGGACGCGAGTTCGACCTTACAGACGCAGAACGATGGGGATTGGTCAATTATGTCACCACAGAAGACACACTCATGCAAAAGAGTATGTCTCTCGCCGATGACCTGTGTAATGCCGCGCCGTTAGCGGTCAGTTACGCAAAAAAGGTTATTGACGGCACCGACGACATCCAACGGGGCTTACAGATGGAAGCGTGGGCACAGAGCATCCTCATCCGTACCGATGACATCATGACCGGTGCACAGGCAATGATGACCAAACAAAAACCCAACTGGCAGGGCAAATAGAATCGGCTTACGATTGAGCGACCACGTCGCTGAACGCGTCTTCTAAGGCGAGTTCACTTGTCAGTGGTTCAGAATTTTTATCATGACGTGGATATGTCCATCCACACACAGTATCTTAGACAGCGGGTGGTGGCACCGGCAAATCATCAGTGGTGGTATCTTTCCATTTTTCGCCTTCTTCTACCAGCATGACGGGAATGCCATTGACAATTGGATATTTGTATCCGCTATCTTCGCACACCAGCCAGCTATCCTTCACCAATTCCAGCTTGCCGGGGTCGTCGCCCTTATCGGTATAATGCACCGCAACAGGACAACGCAGAATTTCGAGCATTTGCGGGGTCACCGCGGAAGAAGTATTGTCTGTCATTGTCATCAATTCCTTCGTGTTTACGATCTCTCTTGAGTATAGCTGTGGCGGGTTGCACGGTCAACAGCAAGCGTGTTAATGCTCGAAACCAGCGCATCAAGATCAAGATGGATAACAAAAAACGCACCCGCTCACTATAAACGGGTGCGCTGTACATGATACTTTGGATGCTTACTCGATCCTAAGTGAGCAATTCCGTACATCCTCGAAATTGGTTTCCTCCAATATATTTGACATTACAATATCATACGTGCCTGCGTCTAACTCATTGGTCACAAACTGATAGATGTTGCCGTCGAAAGACCAGACTGGCAGATTAGCACCATTTAAGGTTAACGTAACCGTTGAAGTCGCAGTTAAGTTTACATCTGAAAATGATAAAGCTTGCACATTAAATGTGATGGTGCTCCCTACAGGGAGTGTAATCGGGTTGTCGCTTTCAAAGCACATGCCCGCCCAAAATTCCATTGTTGTTGGTGGTGCAGGGAGTGCGATTACTTCAGGCATAGCGTTAACCGGTGCGGCGCGCAGATCACTCGCATTAAACGCGACAGGTTCACCCATTTGTGCGACATCATCGACTGTTTCAACCGTCAGGCTTTGCCCGACTTCAAGCGTCGTCATCACACCATCCACCGTGACGCTGACATTACCTTCGATATTGGTGAGGTTGGTTGCGGACTCATCACCCTGTATCAACACGGTACTGCCCAGCGCCACTTCGATACCGTTCACCATAAAGTTTACCGTTACGCCTTCTGGAGATTGCACCAGTAACCCATCACGCGGGGCTTCGGTACACGCTGGCTCACCAACACCGCTCGTAAAGCGAAATGCCTGGAACGGGGCATCAAAATTATCTGCGTTTTCCTCATCAACCGTAAGTTCTGTATCGCCATACAACAAAAATGTGACGTTTTGTCCCGGTAACGTATCGGGGATATTTGCCTGTAATGCCAAAACCGCAATGCCCCATACATCCTGTTCAACATCCATCGGTGCCGTTGACAGGGTATAAATATCTGCGATATTGCGGATGTCTCCGGGGTCGGCAAAATCTTCAATTAGTGTTTCTTCTAAATCCGCCGCTTCGATGTTACCATTCCCATAACACACCGAATTCCGTGATAAATTGGTGCATGATTGGTTAACAATTGTGAGCGCTTCTTCAACCAGCGCAGGGCATGTACCAGAATCATCGTCATCCTGTGCTACTAGTGGCGTTGTCACCATCGCCAGCAAAGCGATAACAATAAAAAGCAAATATTTTGTCATATACATCTCTCTGCTCAATTCAAGTTGTTGGGTAAGTTATAGAGCTAAAATATATGCTAATATAGGGCTATAAAACACGCAACTTTTCTGGCACTTAACCATCTATTCATTACTCATAGCGTAATACATTCAACACACGCTCACGTACAGCCACATTTGCGCTCAGGAAAGTCGCCGTCAGCGCGATGATAACCGCCGCCGCCACCAGCGCAATAGCAATCGGTGTGGCATCTGCCGGAATAAAAATAATATCCTCTAATCCGAACGCTGTCATCACCGCCACGCCGAGTGCGCTCAACCCGATTCCGATGATCCCGCCCAGTAAACTGACCACCAGATTTTCTAGCAACATAATCCGCAATACACGCTTACCCTTTAGACCCACCGCCTTCAAAATACCGATCTGTCGCCGTCGTTCTAACGTAGCCAGCGCGACGGTATTCGCCATAATCACCGCCGCCGCCCCGGTAGAAAGCAACCCGACTAAAAGCGGCAACGCGCTAAATTGTTCGATAATCCGGCTAAAGAAACCATCAAGAAAGGTGATGTCCAACGCAAATACCAGTGGCACAGAAGAAATCGCCAGCAACACCTCGTTCAAATTTTCTGGTGCAACCTCGACCACATTCAACTGAAAATCATTCCTGCCAAAACTCGGAATTGTCTCCGGTGGCATCTGAAAGTCGCCCCGCAAACCCGCTTCCAGAGTCTGCTCATCAGCGATCATCCCGACAATCTCCAGCGTATACTCAGATGAGCGATTATTTTCTGGTTGAACGGTAATCGTCGACCCCACACCGACTCCGAGCGATGCCAATGCGTTGGTCAATTTGATGACTGCCACTGGCTGACCGCGATCTTCGAGCGTGAGCGCACGTCCGGCGATGATGTTACCACTCCCCAGATTCGGGTTATCGGTATCGTAAACCGATGTATCCAACCATGCGCTGACAAACGCAAATTCTGATTCGGCATTTTCGCGCAAATTGTTACGCAACGTGGAAAAATTTTCATCGTTGATATGGGTAATCTGCACATCACCACGCGAGATAATCGTCCGCGATTCAATACCGTCAAGCTGTGCAAGTTGATTGTCAATAATCGGCTGGGCGATCTCTTCAGGAATCAGCGGGATAATCATCACATTACCACCAAGCGAATCGGTCAACGCAACAGAGATCACTTCCCGCACACCTGCACCCCAGAACGTGATGCTACTGAGCGCAAACATCCCCGCACTCAGGGCAAGTAGGGTCGT
>DAOTXB010000554.1:0-2056 GCA_034435575.1 Anaerolineae bacterium | reverse complement strand
CGCCACAACTCTCTGCCTCGCACAGTTTAATGACCCCACTCGCCAGTACAACAAATGATTGACCCGCTTCTAAATCGACATCCGTGCGCATCCATACCTGATTCGCAGGGAGACGCACCGCCGTTGCATCAACAGAGATCAGCGTAATATCCTGCGGTAAAGCGCTCAAAAGTGATTCTCCACCAAAGAATGTCTCTGACGTAACAAAGCGGGGTATACCTGTTGGTTGTAAGTTATCGTCCAGAGGCACGCGTACCGTAAAGCTCGTCGTGACAATTTCGCGTTCACCGTTGCTTTCTACGATCGCTGTGCCTTCGAGCGTGGTAATGTATAAGCCATCACCCGCAATCGCACGGAGAAACACCGTTGAACCGATGGTGACATCCACACCATTCACACGAAAATTGACAAATTGTGCGCCCCGTGGCGTTTGTAATACGACCCCATCCTGTGGAATACCGGAACAACTGGCATCTCCAACGCCACTTTGGAAATAAAAGGCTTGTAATGGCGCATATTCCGTCGCGTCAAAATCCGGTTCAATGATTGGCAAGGTGGTCAAATCACCGGATGTGTTAAACAGCGAAGCAAATACCCAACCGTTGACATCATTATCTAACGCAATTTGCACCCATGCACTATCCGGTGTGCGGGCGAGCGCGTCCACGCTGTTAGTCGCGGAGACAGTGCCGACAACATCAGCCTCAGTGGAAGGTCCGCGCCGAATATTAATATTCGATGGTGCGGTGATGGCAATACCATCTGACACAACTTCACCGGCAAGATTATCAATTCGGACATCGCCGAACACCAGCATAGTCGCATTTTGACCGGGCAACATATCAGAAAAATTCGCCTGCAAGCGTAACAATGCCACGCCCCATTCCTCAGAATTCGGATTAAATGGGCTGACATCAAAAGATTGAATGGCGCTGATACCGACAATATCACCGGGGAGTTCAAAAGACACATCGTCACGCAAGGTGGAGTCGATGCGTATGTTGCCATAGCAGGCTTCATTACGCCCGATACTGCTACAGACATCGTCCAAAAATATCAGCGCATCGTCCACAAATGCCGGACAGACTTCTTCATCCTGTGCGGATGCGGTAAACGCAATCATCAAAACCAGACCTGTAATGAACAACATGAGATACTTCACGACGCTACCCTACTTTGATGCTTGAACGGTATCTAACATTATAGGACGCACCGTATATTCAGACGAATAGCAGAATTTTAGGATCGCTATGACGGGTTATTCAACGCACAATCATGATTTCATCAAGTGGCTTTTTGGTGATGACGGGCACCTGCGCGTCTTCTGCGGGATAGCCCACCGGAATGACCACATAAGCACGTTCGTTGGCAGGGCGGTCAAGAATTTTACTTAAAAATTTCATGGGGCTCGGTGTATGTGTGAGGGTGGCTAAACCCGCTTGATGCAAACTCGCCAGCAACATCCCCACAGCAATACCAACAGATTCCACGCTGTAGTAATGCTTGATCTTGCGTTCCTCGCCTGAGTCGGGATTAATCTCTAGCGAATAGGGTTGAGAAAACACGATAATTAGGTAAGGCGCGTCCTCAAGGTGTGGCTTATGCCAATCTGTGCCCAGATGTGCCAGTGCCCGTAACCATTCATCGCTCATCCGGCGCTCGTAGCTCTCTTTTTCTTCAGCTTCTGCGGCTTCGCGGATCTTTCGCTTGATCTCCGGATCACGCACAACAGCAAATGTCCACGGCTGTTGATTTGCACCGGAAGGCGCGGTGGCGGCAGTCCGAATGGCGTTTTCGATCAATTCAAACGGCACCGCTTTAGTGGAAAAATCGCGCACTGTCCGTCGTGTTTGCATCCGGTCTAAAAATTGCCGTGAACGGGCGTGTTGTTCGTCTTCGCTCAGATACTCAAAATTAAGCGATTGATATTCCGGTGTCGGCATCTCGTCCCTCCTTATGCCTGATCTATGGTCGCTAGCGCGGGTTGAGCCTCGGTTCTGTCTACATCATCAACAGGCGATTCGGATGGTGGTGCCTTATCGCGATTGTGCATCAG
>DAOTXB010000553.1:0-8443 GCA_034435575.1 Anaerolineae bacterium | reverse complement strand
GATAACGGTCTCATCAGCGCTATTATGGTGAAATCTCCGCCTGATCTGGCACATCAAACCCGTCTGGCACAATTGTTATTCGATTGCACACCCGTGTACGAAATGCTCAACGCCACAACTATCGACCCATATTTATCTGCCATAGAAACATGCCTACAAACACCCATCACACTGCTCTCTGCTGGTGCAACCGCAGAAGATAAAGAAGTGCGCTTACCGATCACATAAGACCATTCACAGAAAAATTTACGTAGTGGACTGTTGCTATTTCTATAATTTTGTTTCATGCTACATATAAGTTGACCTACTTTGCTGTGAGCTTATTTATTCGCATGATGGACACTTTATGAATCGTAAAGCAGAGATACGCCACTTACTCAGCTTGTCTCCAGAACAAATTAAAGCACATGCTGGAAAACATCTGGTTGTCTTACCAAACATTGATCAACTTCATCGGCGTATGGCAGATGACATCGCTGATGAAATTAAAGCACATCAAGACGGGAATCCGTTACGCTTGATTCTGCCCGTTGGTCCGACGGGACAATATCCATATCTGGTTGAACGCATCGTCGAAGAACAATTATCACTTGCAGGTTGCTGGTTTTATTTCATGGATGAATATTGTGACGAAGCCGGTAACGCAATTCCAGCATCGCACCCGTTGAGTTTTAGAGGAATCGCGCATGATTTGTTCCTCGGTCAATTGCCCGAATCCTGTAATTTACGGTCAGAACGGGTGATATTCCCTGACGAAAACACTGTTGACTCGTTATCTCAAACAATCAACGCACAGGGTGGCATTGATACCTGCTATGGCGGCATCGGCATTCATGGTCATGTTGCCTTCAATGAACCAGAAGCAGGCATATCCCAATTACCAACGCGCAAAGTACGATTGAATGATTTTACGGTGACGATCAATGCCATCCGTGCCAATGTTGGTGGTAATATCGAAAACTTCCCGCGTTATGCCTTTACACTGGGGCTGAAAGATATTCTTGATGCGCGTAGAATTCGCCTCTATTGTCGCAATGGGATCGCGTTGGACTGGGCAAATACTATTTTAAGACTGGCGTTATTAGGTGAACCCGGAGACGATTATCCAGTGACGCATATACGCGATAAAGACTATGTCATTGTGACCGATGAAGACACCTTACGCTCTCCAACACATTTACTCTAAGGAGTTTTATGAAAACCATCTACTTCCGAGATGATGACATTAGTTTTTTCACCCATCCAGACAAATTGGATCGGATTTATGGGCGTTTGTGGGAAAACAATATTCCCGTAAACTTAGCTGTCATCCCCATGCCGCGCGGTGATGTACGAGTGCTTCATCGTGATGGTCACCCTTTTGATCCCGGTATTCCGGTAGAATTACGCGGGCAATCGCGCGAATTCCCTTTGATGGGTAACGGTCTATTGTGCAATTTTTTAAATATGATGGCACAGAAAAGATTGATTGAAGTATGTTTGCATGGTTATCATCATCTGTATCATGAATTCGATGACGAATCACCCAAAATAGTCGCGAGTAAACTTGATGCAGGTAAGCGTGAACTACGGCAAGCACTCCCCAACGCGATTATCGATACTTTCATTTCGCCGTATGATCGCATCTCGCCCACAGCGTTCGAAATGATTAGCGCAAGATCGTATAACATCGCCACCAACACCAGTACATTAAACAATACCGATTTTGAAACGATGAAGGCGCATGAGCTTAGAACAATGGATACGGGCAAACAGGTCTATACCGGGGATGATTATTTCTTTAGCCATCATCGCGCACCACAGGATTGTATTGATTTAGCGCTCAAACAATTACATGAGAATGACACGGTGATGGTTACAAACCATTATTGGACGTTTTTTTATGATTGGGGGGCTGAATGGCACGAGATGCTAAACGCATGGGATCAATTTGTGGATGAATTACTCAGGTTGCCAGATGTTCAGTTTAAAATGTTTTCCGATCCTGCTATAAAATAGTTGAGACAGGAGAAATTCCTGCTATAATTAATTAAATTGTTGAAATAATTAATTGATGAAAGGATTTTTGCATGCCAGAAAAAATACTAGTTGGTGGTGAATGGCGCGAAACAGACGACGTATTGGAAGTTAAATTCACCTACGATGATTCGGTTGCCGGGTCAGTATATATGGCGGGCGAACAGGACATGGAAGATGCCATCGTCGCCGCGCAAAGAGGCTTTGAAATTACGCGCAAATTACCGAGCCATAAACGCACCGAAATTCTTGAAAATCTCGGACGCATCATGCGAGAACGCTTCGATGATTTTGTAGAAGCGATGATTATGGAAGGTGGCAAGAACCGGAAGACCGCTATCGGAGAAACCACCCGCGCCCTGCAGACAATCAAAGTTTCTGCGGAAGAAGCGCGCCGGATGGGTGGCGATGTCTTCTCAGTTGATTGGACACCTGCGGGCGAAAATCGTCAGGGCTTTACCAAACGTGTACCGATTGGGATCATCCTCGGCATTACACCCTTTAACTACCCGATCAACCTCGCCTGTCACAAAATTGGTCCGGCGATTGCCTCCGGTAATGCCATTATCCTTAAACCAGCGGAGCGCACGCCGCTATCTTCAGTGTTGTTGGCACAGGCAGTGCTTGATGCTGGCTACCCGCCGGAAGCGTTTAGTATGCTCAACGCATGGGGCAAGGACACCGAAAAGCTGGTAACAGATCGCCGGATCGCTATGTTGAGCTTTACCGGTAGCGTCTCGGTAGGTTGGATGCTGAAAGCGAAAGCAAAGTATCAAAAAGTTGCGCTGGAACTCGGCGGGAACGCAGGGTGTGTCGTACATAACGATGCAAATCTTGACCTCGCCGTGTCACAGGCTGTCGCGGGTGGCTTCGCTAATGCTGGTCAAAATTGTATCGCGGTACAGCGCATCCTTATTCAAAAAGATGTGTTTGAAGAATTTACAGATCGCTTTATCGATGGCGTAAAAGCCCTCAAAGTCGGTGATCCACGCGAGGCTGATACCGACATCGGTCCTATGATTGCCCTACGTGATGCTGAACGCGCCGATACCTGGCTACAAGAAGCGATCAAAGCCGGTGCGAGCGTGTTACATGGTGGTAAGCGCGAAGGTACGATGTTTGAGCCCACAGTACTCGGACAAACTACCGAGGAAATGAAAGTCAATTGTGAAGAGGTCTTCGCTCCAATTGTCACTTTACGCCCCTATGATACGTGGGATGATGCTGTCGCGATTGTGAATAACAGCGATTTCGGCTTACAGGCGGGGATCTTTACCAACGATATGAAGCGCATTATGGATGCATGGGATCGTCTGGATGTAGGTGGCGTACAGGTTAACAGTGTGTCTACCTTCCGCGTCGATCATATGCCCTATGGTGGCGTAAAGCTCTCCGGTTTTGGGCGCGAAGGTGTCAAATATGCCATCGAAGATATGACCGAATTACGTTTGATGGTACTCAACCTCAACTAACCCTTCCTAAACACTATATCAAACAAGTGGGTGCATTCTGCGGGATGCCCCACTATGGTCAACTCATCGCAATCTAATGTTGTGCTCACTTGCAATTTAGGATAAAATATTTTATAGTAAAGTTAATTAATTAAATTGCTGAAACAACTATTTTTTTTGAGGGTTTATTTTGGTGACTATTTTTTGCTTTACCCACCCTTCACACATAGACATCCGCTCCGCTTATGTAGCTTCTGTTCATCAGGTTTAAGCGAGAGATCATACATGATGCACCTCACAATCGCCGGAACCAACAGCAGTAACGTAAAATTGCAGAATATGAGCGCGATTTTGCTTGCACTGCTCCATAATGCAAATGTCTCACGCGTACACCTTGCACAGGCTCTAGGTGTCTCCAATGCGACCATCACCAATCTTGTCTCAGAACTTACCCGACAGGGTTATGTCACGGAAAAAGGTTTCGTAAAAAGTGACGGTCAGGTGGGTAGACGACAACGCGCTCTACAAATCGTCCCAAATTCCCGTTATGCGCTTGGCGTACACATTGATGTAGGTATGGTGCACATCGGATTGACCAATATCGCTGGCGACATTATTGATCGTATGTCGTTCGCACATCAATTGAGTGATTCATGGCAATTCGTCTTGGATAAAATTACAGGCGCCATGAATAAGCTGATTACAAAACATGATTATCTCAAAAATGACATTGTCGGCATCGGTATCGCCGCTTCCGGCATTATCAATACAGAAACCGGTGTAAACGTCGTCGCACCGAATCTTAAATGGCATGATGTCCCGATTCAATACTATTTACAACAACAGTTCGCTTATCCAGTTGTGGTAGAAAACAACGTTCGTGCGATGGCGTTGGGCGAAGCACTTTTTGGCGATGCTCATCACATCAACGCACTGGCATTCATTTATGGACGTGTGGGGGTTGGCGCGGGCATAGTGGTTGGCGGGCAATTGTATCGTGGCGCAGGCGCGGGTGCGGGTGAAATTGGACATACCATGTTTGTGTTCGATTCAGAAGATAACCCTGTCCCGTTAGAAAAACTCGTCTCGGAATTCGCAATTTGCCAGCACGCGCATCAAATTACCGGTGAATCGTTGACATTTGATGACATTATAGACCGTGTACGTAAGGGCGACAGCAAACTCCGTGACTTACTGCTTGACCGCGCATTTTATATTGGTCTGGCACTGGCAAATCTCGTCAATATTTTAAACCCAGAAATGATCGTTTTGGGGGGGATTTTCCAGAAAGCGCAGGATGTTATCCTCGATAAAATTCAGGATACAGTACGACGTTATGCCTTTGCCAATCTGGGCGAACGCGTGACTATTCAGGTCTCCGCCTTCGGGCAAGATTCTGGCACAGTTGGGTCTGCGGCGCTGGCATTAGATGCGTTCTTTTATCGTCCCCAATTGCAATTACTCACTCAAGAGGAAAGACTATCGTGACTGATGCAACGACTCACGTAAATCTTGGTTTTGTGGCAATCGCCCGTCCAACTTTTGACGTGCCACTCGCCGAAGAAATGACCGCACGCGTGCGCGAACAATTAACTGGCGCAGGATTTGCTTTGAACGGACTTAACGCATTGGTGATGGATGACGATGGCGTTCAAATGACCATTAATCATTTCGCCACAAATCCACCTGATTTGTTGCTCATCTTACAAGCCTCGTTCGCAGATAGCACCATGGTAAGACAGATCGCCGAAGCCGTTGATGCGCCCCTATTGTTATGGGCATTACCAGAAGCGCGGACAGGTGGACGTTTACGCCTAAACTCATTTTGTGGGATCAACCTCGCCGGTCATAGCTTAAAGCGCGCTGGTTTTGATTATGATTATATTTATGCACAACCAGAAGACGAAAAAGCGCTGGCAAAAGTTAATGCTTATGCCAATGCCGCCACCGTTAAAGCGCGTCTTAAAACGGCACGTATCGGACGGGTAGGCGAAAACCCCGCCGGTTTTGAGACGTGTCTTTACGATGGGCAGACATTATCCGAACGATTTGGTGTAGAAGTCGTACAACTTGAGCTTGAAAGCGTGTTTGCAGGAGCTAGGCACGCTGACCAACAGAAAGTTAATGCTGTGGAAGCCACAGTACGCGAAACCGTCTCCGGTCTGGATGATGTCCATGCAGAAGAAGCGCGGGGCACATTGAGCACCTACGTTACGCTCAATGATATAGCAGAAACGCAAGATTTACACGGCATGGCGGTACGATGCTGGCCCGAATTTTTCACTGATCTGGGGTGTTCTGCCTGTGGTGCAATGTCGATGATGAGCAATAGCTTTACGCCCTGTAGTTGCGAAGCCGATGTTAACGGTACGATCACACAATTGATTTTGCAATGGATGAGCGGTGAACCCGCTTTCGGCACCGATATGGTGGATTTCGATGTTGCGGATGATACGGCGATATTGTGGCATTGTGGGTTAGCGCCGCAATCTATGGCAGACCCTGACTATACGGTAGAAGCCGCACTTCATTCTAATCGACAGAAGCCCTTATTGATGCAATTTCCGTTAAAACCCGGGCGAGTAACAATTGCCCGTATCAGTGAAGCTGGTAATCAACTTAAGCTAGTGATCGGCACGGGCGAAATGCTCAAACGTCCACTTGCGTTTGGTGGCACATCCGGCACAATCCGTTTCGATAGCGGAACACAATCTGCGATGGATACAATCCTCAAAGAAGGGTTGGAACATCATGTATCCATCACTTATGGCGACCATAGCGACGCATTAGTCGCACTCGCCAAAATGTTAAATTTACCCGTCCTCCGGCTGTGAGCGTCATGTTCACAGATTCCGGTTCATTGGGAAACAGAAAAGACAGCGAAAGGAGAGCGTATCGACAAGATACAAAGACGATGACGACTCAAGTTCTATATTTTACCGTCAAAAGAATATTTAATGAGGAAATAAAACACATGAATAAACGCTTGACTACATTTATCATCATGATTGCACTATTGGCGATGGTTTCTGTCGTCCCCGCGATGGGGCAAGACGCGACAGAAGTCCGCTTCGCCTGCTATCAGGACGGCGCAGAATGCGAAATTCTTGAAGATTTACTCGCAGGTTTTGAGGCAGACAACCCCGATATTGATGTTGTTGTCGACAACGTGCCCTATAGCACCATCGACGAACAGCTACCGATTCAGGTTGAATCCGGTGAAGGTCCAGACATCGCTCGCGTTACCAACTTTGCGATTTATCAGGACTTTTATCTTGACCTAACCGACCATCTGAGTGAAGAAACCGTCGATTATTGGATGAGTAACTTCCCCGGACCGGTTCTGAACGCCATGAGCACCGGTGGCATGGGCGAAACCTTGAGTGGTTTCCCGGATCAATTCTCCGTAACCGCCCCGTTCGTCAACATGACCCTGTTTGAACTGGCAGAGGTCGAAATGCCTGATCTGGCAACCGCCACCTGGCAAGACTGGACGGATGCTACAACCGCAGTCGCAGAAGCACTCAGCGAAGATGACTTCCAGGTGTATGCTGTTTCCATCGACCGTACCGGTCACCGTTTTGCCGGTCCTGCGATGAGCATGGGCGCAACCCTGATTAACGAAGACGGTAACTTCACGGTCGACACCCCCGGCTTCCGTGCAATGGCAGAACTAGTGAATGCATGGCACGAAGACGACATCACCCCGGCAGAAGTATGGCTGGGTGCGGGTGGTAGCTATGCCGCCGCCACTGATTTCTTCCTCAATGGTCAACTGGTCATGTACATGAGCGGTAGCTGGCAAGTTGGTCGCTTTGGTAACGATATCGGTGATGCTTTCGACTGGGCAGTAGTCCCGAACCCGAATGGCGAAGGTGGTAGCACCGGTGTTGCTGGTGGTAGTGGTATCGTCGCCCTTGATGGCGGTGGTGCAGATGCTGAAGCCATTGCCCGTGTGATGGAATATCTGATTCAGGCTGAAGTTTATGGCGAATACTCCGCCTCAACCCTGACTCTGCCGGCACACACCGAAGTTGCAGAAATGGGTGTGGAGTTTGATACCGACAACCCACAGGTTGCCGCCGCACTGAGTGTTTTTGCCTCAGAAATTCCGAAACTGCAAGATCAAGCCGTTCAGCTGAACGTTCACCCGTTCGCGTTCGCTTACTATCGTAACTCCGCTAACCGCCTTACCGAATACCTCATTGGTGATCTTACTCTGGAAGAAGCGCTTGCCGCCCTCCAAGAAGACATTGATGACGCAGTCGCAGAAGCGGAAAGCTAAATCGACACATGACAAAAGGGTGGTCATATACGCCATCCTTTTGCATTCACGCTATCTTACAGGTTGGTGCGCTTATGCCAGCCTGTAACTCACCCCACCCTATCATTGAGCGAGTGTGAACGATGCAACGAGAGACATCAGGCGGCAGTACACCCATTGTGCCCGCAAAAAAGAAAAGACGTGGTTTACCGATTGGGGATTGGCTAGAAGGTGGCTACTACAGCATTTTAGGGTTGCTTGACCTCATATTTAGCCCGTTACAAAATTTGGTAGGAATTAAGGGCATGGCGTACGTTTTTGTACTGCCAAATCTGCTCGTTTTCGGGATATTCATCCTCTTTCCGATGTTATTAAACTTCGCGTATGCCTTTACCGGTGGCAACAACTTATTTTTAGAAGACCGTAGTTATGTCGGCACACAAAATTTAGAGCAATTATTTCAGTGTGAAGAGAACTTTTTAGAATACACCACTTGTAGAGAAGATGGCTTCGCCCGTGCGGTACAGAACACGGTCTGGTTTGTAATCTCGCAGGTCGCATTAATGGTGTTGATGTCTTTGATTACAGCGTTAGCGCTCAATCGTAAACTTGCCGGACGCGCATTTTTCAGGAGTGTTTTCTTCTATCCCGTTTTGCTATCGCCCATTGTGGTGGCGTTGATATGGCGCTGGATATTACAGGAAAACGGCTT
>DAOTXB010000552.1:0-3517 GCA_034435575.1 Anaerolineae bacterium | reverse complement strand
GCAAGTCATGGCTATGTGGTGGTAAGCATGAACCATCCCTATACATCCGGCTTGGTGGCATTCCCTGATGGGCGCATCGCTACACCACAGCAAGCAGGCTTTGTGTTCATCAATCAAGAGGGGTATCGTGAACAGGCGGATACAATTGGTGCTGTATGGGCAGGTGATGTCATCTACACGCTCAACACCTTAGAAGGATTGACGACTGACGACCTAGCAATAGTCACGGCAATGGACTTTGAGCGTGTGGGTATGTTTGGGCATTCATTCGGCGGTGCGACTGCAACACAGGTGCATTATCTGGATGATCGATTTAATGCCGCGATCAACATCGATGGAAACCTGCTCTATGGCGAGGTGGTGACGGAGGGCTTGGACGATCCATTCATGTTCATGCTCTCCATCCCACCGGAACGCACCGACGAACAACTTGAGGCGATGGGGCAAACACGCGAACAGATTGAAGCCAGACAGGAAACGCTCGGCGCAGAACGTGCCAGCGTGCTTGGGAGTGCCTCTACGGGCTATCAATTCACCCTGCTCGGTTCCGCACATAACACTTACACCACAGATTTCAACTTTTTGATCTCTGCTTTACCGGGATTAAGTGGATTTTTGGGTGAAACACGCGGCGAAGAAGCGGTATCGATCATCCGTGATTATGTCCGCGAATTCTTCGATGTGCATCTTAAAGGCATGGATGCAACGTTGTTGACCAACTCCACAGAAGCAAACGCGTTGGTTGAGTTGGTGTTCATCGACTAAGATCGAGCGAGGCTAATGAACACACTGGAACGTGGATCATCTGTTCCGGTGTGCTTATTTTAGAAAAACTCATGTGTGCGCCTGTTATCACGAATAGTTGAGGCGATAATTTTGTACGACAATCCCCGCGTCGTCATAGGGAATCACATCCTCTAATGTCAAATTTACCGCAGTTTTGCTATTCCCAAATAGTGGAATGCCCATGCCGAAAACCACCGGATTCTGTTTGATAATCAACCGATCAATCAACTGATGATCTAGCAAATAGCCAGCAAAAGCACCACCCCCACACAACCAAATCGGCTTACCTGACTCTTGCTTGAGCGACTGCACAAACGTGGTGGGATCATCTTGTATCACACGTAATTTTTCGTGCGTGTATTCCGGCATGGTCTGTGAAAACACATAATTCATCAACCCCAATGGCGCGTAAGCGGGTTGCCCCGGCTCCAGCCCATATTGATAGCCGAATTCATAGGTGTTTTTGCCCATGAGCACCGTATCAAACTGTGTCAGACTAGCCATAAAATCCGCGACAAAGCCCTCATGATTTGTAAAGCCGTCAATGGAGCCATCGGCATGCGCGATATAGTGGTCAACGGTGGTGGCAACGTAATAGACCAATTCACGGCGGTTTGTGCTATGTATCGGTATCTTCATAATCTACAACCTCTCTAAACGTGCTAAACATCTTCCACAGTTTAAACATCTCTAAAGCGATTGTATTGGAAAAAATTTAACCCCCTGATGTGTCAATATATGCCAAATTTCCTGGATGTTCGCGATCTTGGGGGGCATATTGTGTGGGTGTGATGCCGGCAAACTGTTTAAAGTCGTTGATGAAGTGTGATTGATCATAATAGCCATAATCCAACGCCAGCGTCGCCCACTCCGGGTTTGGAGTGTTTGCGATGTGGTGTACAGATTGCCAGAAGCGCTGAACACGACAAAACATTTTCGGGGTAACACCCACATACTGCCGGAATAATTGAATAAAGCGGGTAGCACTCAGTCCCGTTTGCGCCTGTACAGAGGCAATTGTGTTGTTATGCGGCGGCATGGCATAGAACATCGCCAAGGAACCATCAACCGCCCTGTGCCCACCTTGCATTCGGGCTAGTCTGCGACAGAACTCAGTTTCCAGAATTGCAAAGCGTGATGCGGTAGATGTGGCATCGTAGAGTTGATTCATCAATGCCTGTACCCCATACCCCCACAGCGTATCCAACGGCACATGGCAATTATGAAGTTTATGGGCGGGCACACCAAAAAATTGCCCGGCGGCTCCCGCTTTGAACAACACGGACAGAATAAATACGGGTTGGGCGGTATCAATCACAAAATATTCTGAACGCGCACCGGATACCATCGCTCCATGTATATCACGCTGATGCTTCGCCTGTGTGGGATACGTCACCGTCATCGGGCGATTGTTCAGGTTAATCGTCAATTCCATCGCGCCGTGTGGCAGAATGCGTTCTTGTTGATGGGGTGGCTGATACCCCTCCCATTCCCACATCATTTCAATATATTGCGCTAACGGTGCGGAGGGATTATGAATTTTCAATGTCATGTGCAAATACCCTCCGTTTTTGGCTATTTTAGTGCTTAAGTTATGCATTTACCTAAGCATTTATCGATCAAATCGGGGAAGATCATTTGGTCTTATGACGCATCTTCAGGATATACAACATGAATAATGTCAACAACTGTGCGATAGATCAAGATAATTATCGCAATGATGATTGCGGCGAGGAGCGCTGATGATAAAATTAACACGTAATACATGGTTGAAAACCAAGACTGAAGTTGCTCAGTTTCTGTCAATGGCATGGTTAACACCATAAGCACTGCCACCGACAATGATAGAACAATGGCACAAAGTCGTGCGATCAGTTTAATCTGATGATAAAATCTTTTATCAAAGTCGTTATCCAACCGATGAGCAAAACCAACTGTAGTTAATAATAGCGAAATTATGGTCGCGGATGCCGTAATGATGGCAAAGCAAAGGGTTCTTAATGAGGGTACCATCGCTTCAATCAATACTCTTGCTTGTGTATCTGAATACACTCCCCCAATAAGCAATATGCCAGCTAACGCTACAAGAAATACGAACAAACCACCAATGAACGCTTGACGTGATGTAGTAAGAGTCATCTAATAATTCAACTTTTCCTTCAAAATAGAAAGTATGTTCATCACAGTTAACATTGTAAGTCTTCAACTTAACCTAGACAACACTGTAAAAATAGAATGCGTTCTAGCTGATGGAGTGGCTGATACTTCTCCCATTCCCACATCATTTCAATATATTGCGCTCACGGTGCGAATGGATTATGAATTTTCAATGCCATGAGCAATTACTCTATATTTTCGGCTATTTTAGGGCTGTTATCGGTTTGCAAACTGTTATGTATGTAACAATTTGACATAAAATTTACATAAAATACCTTATTCTAACCGTTTATCAACCAAATATAGGGAATATAGTCTTATTTTTTCGTGTAAAGTTAACAGTATAATAAAGTTATACTGATAGAGAGATAGGTTTATCTAACAGAAAAGATTTCTTACATGGCAACGAATAATGCTGAGGTTAACTATCCAGATGTTCTAGGCTTTATCACCGATGACCAGCGCATCAATATCGGTGTTGTGCAGGTCGCGATGAGTATTCGCCCGCGTGTACCCCGCGCCGGACGACCCTTTGAAGTTATCATGCTGGTACAAAATAGCGCAGATGTGGCGG
>DAOTXB010000551.1:0-7499 GCA_034435575.1 Anaerolineae bacterium | reverse complement strand
CCACAAAACGCACTCAGCGCTTATGATCCACAAACGGGCACACGCAGTCTGTTCTTTAACGATCCATCGCGAGTGATTGTGGATGCACAATTTGTGCAAAATGGGGAACGGGTGGCGGTGAGTCGGTATGATGCAGTGGTTGATACCCCCGGCATCTGGTCGATCATCGAACGTGATGGTACGGTAGTCGGCGATGTGCAAATTCCTTTATCGGTGTTCAATGTTTTCGGCACACGGGATGGCTTTGTCTATCTAGATATTGAACAGGGCGCGACCTTGCTCAGTGTGACCACGCGGGATAACAGCCTCTCGTCACAGGTGGTCTGGGCAGGCGCGATGCAGAATTTCCCGGTGTTGGTCGCGGTGCAAACTGAGTCGGCACCTTCAGAAAGTTATGACGCATGGGCACAACTCATCGCACCGGAGATCATAGAATAAAACGCTAAAAGACCCTGATACTGTTGATATAGGGGGCATCAGTACAGACATGCCCCCGCCTATTTATCACCCTACGGAATAATCAGCAAATCGCCCACATAAATTGTATACGGTGGTGCGATTCCATTTAGTTGTGCCAGTGTTTGATAAGTCGTGCCATAGCGTAATGCAATGCGATAGAGCGTTTCGCCCTGTGCGACTAGATGCACCGTGCCACCAGTGACCTGTTGTGTAGCGGTGGTTGTCGTCGTTGTGCTTGACGTGGTGAGTGTCGCATTATTGGCGAAGACAGAATCACAGGCTGTCAACGGAAAAATAAATTCGTAGAGTGTGCCATCTGGTGCGAATGAATTGACCTGCAATTGCTCCGATGTAAGCGCATAGAGCGTATCGCGCCCATTAGTGGCGACGGTGGCATATTGTCCGGTGGAACGCATCTGTGTTACGCCTGTGGTGATCTGTGCGGGTGTGATGGTCAATGCTAGCGCACCCACCGAGTTAAACGGATTAATCGTATAGAGTACAATTCCAGCAGAATTGCAGTAAATCGCAACTGGTGCGGCGAGATCAGCGGCGTTCAAGCGTCCATCGTTGATGCGCCCGCCAATGACCAATCCACCACCAGAGGCGATCACCTGACTCGGGGGTGGTGAGATCGATGTGCAATTACTCGCGGCTGAACCGATAGCAGTGCTCAAGTTTGCGCTCAATTCTAATGTCCATGAGAGGGGATATTGCGTACAATCCATCTTTGAACCATCCGTGTTGCGTGGGGAAAATGCCGAATCGATCCCGAGCAGTAATGAACTACCTGTATATTGCATCGAAGTCACCGTCGCGCTATTGGTGTTGCCGTTGGTCAAACGTGCGCTGACATATGACCCGCCAATTGGCGCACCATCGCCGGGGTTCAACTGTAGAACAATCGCCACTTTCGGTCCACCACCCGCACCGTAGCTGTTCAACCACCCGCCACCCGTCCACGCGCTATAATTGGTGCCTCCGGTGCCACTGCCGGTAGCGCTGAACACTACATAGAGGGTACTGCCATCCCACCAGATTCCATAAGCGCGACCATCATCACTGGATGTTTCATAATCGGTACGACACCAGGTATTCGCGCCGAAACTCCGCACAATCGGGTTCTGATTATTCCCGCTCACTTGTTGATAACCAGCGTAAATGGTGGAACCGCCCGCGCTTACCCGTGCCGCACCGGTGCCTGCTACTTCGCCCTCGCTATTCCCACAGTTAAATTGTGCCGCGCCACCAAAACCAGACGCGGCTTGTGCGGTCTGTGGCGACCCTGCAAACAGCACACTCAATGTTAGCAACACGGCAAAAAGAGTCGTGATTTTCATCAAATTTCCTTAACTTAAAATTGATTTAATCTCAATAATAAGTATAGCGCTTATTCAAGGATTTGATCTTTATTTTTACTGAAATGTAACCATGTACATACAGTGTTATGACCTAACGTCAGTTGTCGTCATTTTCAGTGGGAGTATCCTCTACTGACAAGCGTGCATTGTTGCTAAAAAATTCCCAGATGACCTCACTCGCGTCAAACTCCGCGCCATCCAACCGGAACCAGCTATGCGAGCCGTTATGAACCGGATGAAAGCGCACCTCTCGTCCGTCGTCACAATCTGTGTAATGGGTAATGCCAATCAGATTATCGCGGGTCGCGTCAATTTGCGTGACCGTTGCCGGATCACAACCGTTTTGTGTCGCCCAGAACGTGACCGTATCCGGTGCAGATAGTGCGGTAGAGATGCGCCGTCCCTCGATGAACAACGGCTTGCCCTCCCAGGGTGTGACGGTATCACCCGTGCCGTGCATATATAATACTGACACACGCCCATCTTCAGGACAGTTGTCGGTTACTTCATCACTAATCGTTGCGGAAACTGCCGCAATCGCCACGATGCGATCACTCAGGTCACAACCCAGACGAAATGCCATCCGTGCCCCGTTGGAGTAGCCAGTGGCGTAAATTCGGTCAGGGTCAATATTGAGCGTATCCTGCAACGCGGGGAGCAAAAATGCCAGAAAACCGGGGTCATCGCGCACATCAGGCACATTTTCCCATTCGGTTGTTCCCGCGCCATAATCCCAATAGCCCAGCGGTCCCACCGGATATACCACGATGAACCCTTCGCGTTCGGCGATGTCGTTAAAGCCCGTTAATTGTGCCATACTCGTCGCGCTCCCGCCCGCGCCATGAAACACCATCACCATCGGTAAGGGGTCGCCATCGTCACGATATATGGACGGCAAAAACACATCAAATTCACGCTCCATATCATCATAGACCAGCATACCGCGCCGTGTGTCCTGTCCGTTGACCGCCGTAAATATCATCAACACCCCCAATACGAATAGCACCCATCTTAGCATGAGCGTTCATCCCTCCTTGTATAGACTCTGAATATCGGCGAGATTACCGTATCTGGGTATTCGGGAGAAGCATTTGAATCATTACAAATTAGGGGTGTTCAAAGAGGGCAATTACATCAAGCCGCGCCACAACAAAAATACCGCCATGCCTACCGTGATCGTCCAGAGCAGACTTTTGGTGCGCCATGCAATCAACACCGATACAATCGCGCCGATCAAATAGGCATTGTTCAGTCCGGCGGAAAATTCACCGTCTTGAATAAAGACTGCAGGTACAATGATCGCGGTGAGTACCGCGGGCGGGACATATTTCAACCCGCGAATCATCGCAGGGGGCAATTCCATTCGTCCAACCAACGCCAATACCGGATAGCGCACACCGAACGTGACCGCCATCATGCCAAAAACGAGCAGGATTTCGTCGCCAGTGGTCATTCCATCATCTCCGTTAGCGTCTCGCTTGCCATCGGGTCAACTTCCGCGATCTGACGTGGCGCGTCAATCGGTTCCGGCACTGTTGAGAACCATGTTTCCAGCGTATACCCGGCGATAATGCCCGCCAATGCGCCGATCATCAAACCGAGTTTGTTCTCAAGTCCATCAAACAATAACGCGACCACACCCGCCACGATAACCGATGCTAGCACCGGACGGTTACGGATCAACGGCACGACGATGCCGATAAATGTCACCACCATCGCAAAATCTAATCCCCAGCCTGTCGCATCAGGGATTGATTGCCCTGCGATCACACCGATGACCGTACACAATTGCCAATTTGTATACATCAAGGACGCAGACCCCAAATAAAACCAGTGTTTATGCGGTGAATCATCCGGTTGATTGTATCGGGCGATCACGACTGCGTAGGACTCGTCGGTCAGCCAGAATCCCAGCGGGAGCAACCATTTGTGCGGGAGGTGCTTCATGTATGGCGCGAGTGATGCAGAATAGAGCGCGTGGCGCAAATTGACGATGAACGTGGTCAGCACAATCAGTCCAACTCCCACGCCCGATGACACCAGACCAGCCGCAATAAATTGTGCAGACCCGGCGAATACAAAGATTGACATACTAAGCGTCGCTCCGGCAGAAAGTCCGCTATTCGCCGCCACCGCGCCAAAGATCACGCCGAACGGAATCGCGCCTAGCACCAGCGGTATCGTGGCTTTTGCCCCTGCAAGATATTCCTCTCGTCGTGTCATTGAATCTCCTTAGCGCATTGAGCATGGGACACACTTCATCCATCATACCGATAGTTAAAACAGTATGTAAACGGACAATGCGCCGTAATGCGGTAGCACAATCGGGGTATTTAACAGAACAATTATGAAATAATGTTCGGACGACAGGCTAAAACGGTTCATCTGCCTGCACATCCGCCACATAGCGAGTGTACACCGCCACAGGGAGCGACACCATATTCAGCCATTGCTCGACCATTGGCAACAGATCATCCCATTCGTAAGGGTCACCCAGCGGGGCAATAGCGAGGCTCTGCACACCATCCAGCGCATATTCGCGTACGAGGCGCATGATCGTCGCTTGCACATAACGCAGACGGGTCGCCCCGACGGAGGATCGCCGTACTGTCATAAAATAGAGGCGCGGGGTTGCGTCCATCCACACCCAATAATCCCCGGCTTTGACACGGTTCGACTGGCACCGCTTACGATAAACAGCAAACGCCGCCGGAAAGCGGGTATAGAGCGCGGTCTCTAGCGTACCGACCTCAATACGACCACGCGCATTATGCCCGAATGCGAGCGCCTGCGCCCGTGTTAATAGGGGATCGCCAATAACGGGGAACATGGTCATATCTACATCATCCCTTAGCCTGAAATCTGTCGGAATCAAAAAGGGCGGATCGAGCAGATAAAATCAGCTTACAGACCCGCCCTTCAAAAATCGATGTTATGCCTGAATACGGATGCCCGGTCCCATGGTGGGTGCAACGGTCACACGGCGCAGGTAAATGCCCTTAATACCAGTTGGGCGTTGTGCTTTCACTGCCGCCATCACAGCTTCAGCATTTTCCAGCAACTTTTCTTGTGTAAAGCTGGCTTTGCCAATCGGAATATGCAGATTACCGGTTTTGTCATTGCGGAATTCTACACGTCCGGCTTTGAGTTCTTCAATCGCACGTCCCAGATCATCCGCCTGTACAACCGTACCGGCTTTGGGGTTCGGCATCAAACCACGCGGACCAAGCACACGCGCAACACGCCCGACCTTTTTCATCATTGCCGGTGTGGCAAGTGTCGCGTCGAAGTCCAGCCAACCATCGTTCTGAATCTTGTTCAGCACTTCGTCATCAGCGATGATGTCTGCACCGGCGGCTTCTGCGGCACGGGCATCTTCACCTTCTGCAAAAACCAGCACACGCACTTCATTACCGGTACCATTCGGCAACATCACCGTGTTACGTACCTGTTGGTCGCTGTGGCGCGGGTCAATGCCGAGGCGAAAGTGCATCTCGACGGTTTCATCAAACTTAGCGGTGGCGGTTTCTTTTGCTAGTTTGACCGCTTCTTCGAGCACATAATCGGTGTTGCGGTCAAATTTTTCGCGGATTGCGTTGTAACGTTTACCTTTAGCCATTGTTTCTTTCTCCTTGTGGTTCAGGTGGATGTGGTCACGATGTTGTTCGCGTTAGCGATACCATTCGCCCACACCCTCCCACGTATACGATTAGGGTTATCAGGACGATTTATGCGTCCCAGTTAACATCCACACCCATTTGACGGGCAGTGCCAGCAATCTGGCGCATCGCCGCTTCAATATCATGGGCATTGAGGTCGTTCATCTTCACTTCAGCGATTTCCTGCAATTGCTTACGGCTCAATGTGCCGGGGTTTTCTTCAATTGGGTTGGATGCACCCTTGGAAATGCCGAGTGTTTTCTTGATGAGAAATGCGGTGGGCGGGCTTTTAAGATCAAACTTAAACGAGCCGTCCTGGAACACCGTAATCTCTGCGGGGATAATATCCCCCATACGATTGCTGGTGCGTGCGTTGTAATCCTTACAGAACTGCATCAAGTTAATACCGTGCTGTGCCAGCGCCGGACCAATTGGTGGCGCGGGGTTCGCTTTACCGGCAGGGATTTGTAACTTGATAACTGCTTTGACTTTTTTCGCCATTTTGTTTCCTCTGTTGTTTTATGTGTTTACAGATCAACAGCACACACCGGACAAATCCAGCCGATAAACAACCGGGGTGCGCTGACTGATGACTACATTAGTTTTTAGCTTGTGGCTATTAGCTATTAGCCTGTATTTGATAAAGCTGAAAGCTAAGAGCTAGTGCTATACTTTCTCCACCTCGTCGAATGACACCTCTACCGGTGTTTCCCGCCCGAAGAAGCTGACCATCACGCGGACTTTCTGCTTATCAAAATCCATATCCGCGACAGTACCATGAAAGTCATTAAACGGTCCGTCAATAATACGGACTTTTTCGCCGACTTTGAAATCTGCTACCACGACAGGTGTTTCGCTAGACATACGATCAATGATGACCTTGACTTCATCTTCACGTAATGGCGTGGGGTCATTACCCATGCCCACGAAGCCGGTCACGCCGGGTGTGTTACGCACGACATACCATGAATCTTCGTCCATCTTCATCTCAACCAGAATATAACCGGGGAAAACACGGCGCTCGACATTACGTCGTTTACCGTCTTTAACCTCGACTTCTTCCTGCGTCGGGACGATGACATCAAAGATTCTGTCAGTCATGCCCATCGTTTCAATCCGCTGTTCGATGCCATGCCGGACTTTGTTCTCATAACCGGAATAACAATGCACGACATACCAGTGCTTTTCGTTCGCCAGCGCGTCTTCAACCCGTTCAACGGTTTCCAACAAACTGGGACCACTACTCAGGTCAATGTCGTCGTAGGTATCTTCTTTTTTTTCTGTCTCGTTCCCGTCAATATATACGGGTTCCGGGTCATAATCCGGTTGTTGTGTGTCGTCAGACATCACGACCTCCTAAACTACTTTACTGATTAGATCGTTCCGATAGGTGGCTTGTACCCTAGCATTATTGCCCTATAGCGGAACGGATCACGTTACGACTTTTATGCGTCGCACACGCCCCCTTAATAGCGGAGTTCTTCGTCCTGTTGGCTGAAAAGGCGACCAAAGCCGAAGTAGGCGATCACACCCAACACACCGGCGATGATGAACACAATTTCATTTTCAAAGCCGAGGATGAATAGTTCAGTGAATGCAAAGGCAATCGCCCCTAGCACCAATGAAGACACGACCGTAACAATGGTGACGATGACCGTCAAACGTTGGAGTTCTTCACGCGTGGGCCAGGTGACCTTACGCATTTCATCGCGCACACCACTGAAGTATTCGACTATACCGCGCAGGGGTCGGGTAATAAAATTACCTTCGTCCTGTGTAGAGACACCACGTCGTGAACGTCGTCCGGGCGTGGCGCGCCCCTTACCTTCGGTCAGACCAACCTCTTCGTTTTCGATGTCCGCATCTTCCGCGCTTGAGCGTCGTCTGCGCCGTCTTGATTTTTCCTCTACCTGATCTGCAGTCATTTCTAGTTACTCCCTGTCTCTGGCTCAGGTTGTTGTTGTCTTATAATCAATAACACTATTCTATACTAGAAGAAACACCGTCTCTAGGGACGGTG